>NZ_CAKZYF010000001.1 GCF_937884665.1 uncultured Allomuricauda sp.
GTCTATATTGGATTTCTGTTCCATCCTTTTCCCGCGTGAAGGTTTTATAAAATGTAGTGTTTAATTTTCCCGTGTTTTTTTGGGTCTGCCCCAAGATGGTCGTGCTTGTGAGCAACATAAGGCTCAACAGGGTGTATATTGTTTTCATCTTTGTTTTTTAATATTATCAATTACTATTTTGTTCAGGATTACTTCAAGAAAGAAGTGAACATCCAGTTTCTCTTTTCCAAATTTCGGAGGAAATCTGTCAACATATGTTCTGTGGCGATATCTCCAGTATCCAAGGCAGCGCCAATTGCCGAAATCATAGTATTGTGCAATACTTCATAGTCTTGCAGTACTTCACGGACCATTTCTAATGCAGCCGTTTTTTCTTCAGATTCCTCGATTTTCGAGAGCTCTAAAGTCTTTTTTAGGGTAAAATTTGGCTTTATGCCGAAGACCCTGATACGTTCAGCCAAAATGTCTATATTTTTTTGGACGGTGTTATATTCGATTTCGAACTGCTCATGCAATTCAAAAAAATCGGGCCCTTCTATATTCCAGTGATAATTACGCAATTTGTTGTAAAATACCTGATAGTTCGCTAGCAGGGTATTGAGATGTACCACTATCTCAGCAGTTTCCAAATAGGTAAAACCTAATTTTTTATACGTTTTGTTATAGTCAATTGTATTTTCTGTTTTTAAAATCTCCATTGTTTTCTATTTTAACCAATAATTACTATTTGTATCGAAATTATCTTCTAAAAGATAGGTTCGAGACGTTTAAAAAATTTTCACATTGAAAGTTTGACACGGAGGTGTCACTAGGTAGTAAAGCCAATTACTTGGCTTAGAAAACAAGGAAATTCAGGATGTCCGAGAATTGTTTCATACTTTTAATATAGACTTTTTAAGTGTAAAGTCAAGTATTTAACAAGGTTTAACACCATTAGTTTTCATATTAACACCTTTTTTAAAATTCAATGGTAATTCATGGAAAACACCATACTTCACGTCAAAAAACCTAAGGTGCCAAGTTTAGGAATGCTGCTTATTCTGGTAGTATTCATATGGGGCCTATCCGCAATTTTGATTTTATATTTTTTCGATTCTTGGGACCAACGTGGCACGTTCGGAGATCTTTTCGGGGCCGTTAACGCCCTTTTTTCGGGGATGGCTTTCGCTGGGCTTATCTACACCATAATCCTACAGAAACAGGATATTAACCTACAACGTCAAGAAATTGCCGCCAATAGGCTTGAACTTAAAAAATCAGCAAAGGCACAACAAAATTCAGAAAAAGCACTCAAGGAACAAGTGGAACAAATGAAGATAACTGCAAAACTGAACGCCCTGAACACCATTATCAACTTTTACAATTTGCAAATATCCAATACGAACAACAGCGAAGAAATACTGACGAAAGTAAGGGAAAAACGGAGAGAGGCCATCAAAGAGATAGATGCGCTCATCAATCGTGTTAGTGACGATGATTTGGAGGACTCATAAATTTATTGACTATAGGATTAAATTGTTGAATTATAATTATATAAATAATTTTATTTGAAGTAATAAAATAATATAATGGGAAACGATAAAAAGATGAACCGACTGGAAAAGGCGCGTGCCGCTTGGCGTTACAATGGTTCCGAACGACCACCATTTGCGGTGGAACCCAAGAAGGGGCAGCGTTAGGTTAGGGACTTTCCGCGTCCGCCCCGTATAGAAAAAGTGGCCAAAACGGTCACGGTGCTTCACAGGAAAGAAACGCTGGTACACACCCAAGATGCTTTGGCGGTTCTGGAAACAGCAAGTCCACCCACGTTTTACATTCCAGAAAAGGACATTGCCATGGATTTGCTGATGACCGTGCCAGGGAGAACTTCGGGCTGTGAGTGGTAAGGTTCCGCCACCTACTGGACCTTAAAGTCCAAAACGGACCAATTTGTGGCTTGGTCGTATTTGAACCCTTTTTTGGAATTTGAGGCCTTACGGAACCACTTGGCCTTTTATCCGCACCATTTGGATTGCCGTGTGGACGGGAATCGGGTAGAGCCGCAGCCCGGAGCGTTCTACGCTGGGTGGATAACACCAGATTTGGTGGGGCCCTTTAAAGGAGAGCCGGGTACGGGACATTGGTAGAAACTCAAGGTCTTCCGGTGTATATTTTCATAACGGCAATTTTAAGTTCCATTAAAACATGACAACAGTTCTGCCGTTCCAAACAAGTAAATGTATCCTCGGGAAGAAAATGGAACATAAAAATCGTTTGGTCCAAGGTTTGGGCAAACGCGAGCAAATCGCCCTCGTGGCATTCTTCAAAATAAGCGAGTAGGGGAGATAGGTCATTAACGTTCATGTGCATACTACAATGATTTTACCGGTTTGATGTTATAAAATATTGTTTCAATTTGTATAAATATAGAAATTTTCTGTATCAGAATGATAAATAATCATTGTTTTATACATTATTAATACTGTTTAAAACTATATTTTTATTGTTCTTAGATATTCTTCGAAAGAATGATATTGTTTGAAGTACTAATAATATTTAGATTTAGCGCATGCCAGAGCGAATAAATCGGATTAAGGAAGTACTTGTAATAAAGGGAATCAGTCAAAAAGAATTGGCGATTGAACTTAAACGAAACCCAAATACAATTACCTCCATCTGTAACAACAAATCCCAACCACATTTGAAAGACCTGAAGCGAATTGCCCAAATTTTGGACGTGGACATTCGTGAGCTTTTGGTTTCTACGAAAAACCAATGATTTCTAAAAGGTATCTTTTGCGGATAAAATTCTAGCCCAGTACGGAACCAACATTTCATCTGGAGTGTCTTAAAATTTAGAGGTATTGGGTCCGTATCACCTCAAAGTTCCTCACCGAGAAGTAATCGTCGATACCAAAATCGGTATTGATGACAATTCCCCCCAAGAGCGCTATCTTATCCACCTTGAACTCGTTTTTTACCTGGCCCAGGTAATCGTGCAGCATCTTATCGATGAGCTCAAAAGTGCATTCCGTAATTTTTCGTTGTGGGGATATGTCATGGAGAATTTCTTCTCGATAGGGATACAACAGACTCTCCAAATAAGATTGCTGAAAATCCTCTTGTTTTATTTTGGGCACGTACGCAAGGTCTTTAAAGCGTTCCAGGGCGAGCATCAAGGCGCCGCAACAAGCTCCCGCGTGCTCCTGTCTGGGACGGTACATTTTTCCCATTTCATTTTCCAAGGTGACACCAATATGGGGCCCATAAAACAGAAAGGCGGTCCCATTATCGGGAATGTGGTGCGCAAATGCGGTAAGTCCGGTGAGCCCGGCGTAGGGAAGTCCGCCAAGGCCCCCCATAAAAAAGGGCCCCAGTACCACACTAAAAAATGAAGTGGAGGGGATGTTGATATCATCCGAACACAAACTGGTGGCCATGAGCATTTTGGAAATGTCGATATCGTGGCCATTCTGCAGAAGACCGAGATACCGAATAGAAGTGTCCCGGGTGTCCAACGCATCTGGATAGTTTTGTAGCACTATATGTTCAAATTTTTTTTGGAGCATTTCCTTTCCTTTTAAGTGTTTAACACCGGTTCAAACTGTCCTTCACCGTTGTTTTGATGGTTTTATTATATCGTGGTGATACTAGGGCAAAAAACTCACTTTTCCTGTATCCATATCATAAATGGCCCCTACGATTTTTATTTCTTCACTTTGTTCCATATCATTTAAAATGGGGCTGTTCTTCCGAATTTCGTCCATGGTATTTTTGACATTGCTTTCACACACCATATGGACAAATTTTTGGTTTTCCGAAACGCGATTTCCATTATAGGTAACCTTTTCCACCGCTGGTTTAATGTTTTCCAACATAAGGGTGATATTTCCCATTTGAACATTGGAAATAGCCGCTTTAATGGCCCCACAGTGTTCGTGTCCCAAAACCAAGATGAGTTTTGACCCTGAGACTCTGCAGGCAAATTCCATGCTTCCCAAAATGTCCTCGTTTACGAAGTTACCGGCAACCCGGGCCACGAATACATCCCCAATGCCCCGATCGAAAACATCTTCTACCGGTACGCGGCTGTCCACGCAGGAAAGAACGATCGCTTTTGGGTATTGGGCCAAAGTGCTTCTTCGTACCTGTTCAGAATGATTTCTTTCTGTGAGGTCATTTCTCATAAAACGTTCGTTGCCCTCTTTAAAGGACTGAATTACCTTATCTGGGGTCAAGGCATCTTGTTCTTCCTTAGTGAGCACTTTTTCCACAAGACCCGTTATTTTCTTCTCCTCGGGCGAAGCAGTGATTTCCTGTTTTTCTTCTGTCCTCTTATTTGCGCCTTGCTTGCATGAGGTACTCAAAACAGCCGCACACAAAAATATGGGCAATACATTTTCCAATTTCATATTTCCATTTTTACATGTTTCCATTTACTATCGGCCCAACCATTTTGCCTTGGCCCGTCTGGCGTTCATTTCTGCGATATTGATTATTGATATATTCTCGGGGCACTCCACTTCACAAGCACCGGTAAAAGTGCAATTGCCAAAATTCTCCAACTGCATCTGTTTTGTCATTTGCAAGACCCTTTGGGCCGCTTCGGGCTTTCCTTGGGGCAAGTTGTTCAAATGATTGATTTTGGCAGAGGTAAACAGCGCTGCGGATGCGTTCTTGCATGTGGCCACGCAGGCGCCACAACCAATACAGGCTGCAGCATCCATGGCCTTATCGGCGATATCCTTGGGTATTAAAATTGCATTGGATTCAGCGGCGGTCCCTGTTTTTGCTGAGATGTAACCACCTTTTTCAATAATACGGTCGAGTGCCGAGCGGTCCACCACCAAATCCTTGATTACTGGAAAGGCGGTCGCCCGCCAAGGTTCAACCACAATGGTTTCCCCATCCTGAAAACTGCGCATGTGCAACTGGCAGGTCGTAATGTTGTTGTGGGGACCATGGGCACGACCGTTTATAAAAATTCCACATTGTCCACAGATGCCTTCCCGGCAATCATATTCGTAGGCAATGGTCTTTTGATTTTGTAGGACCAACCGCTCATTAAGATGATCCAAAGCTTCTAAAAAAGACATGTCTTCAGTTAGCCCTTCAATGGGATACCGTTCAAAACCGCCCTGATGTTTCTGGCTATCTTGTCGCCAAATCTTGAAAACGACTTTCATATTTTTCATTTGAGTCCTTCTGTTGGTATTCGTTATTTATAACTTCGGATGGTGGGTTGTGCATACTCAAAAACCAAGGGTTCTTTGTGCAGTTTGAAATTTCCTGCATTGTACTCCCAAGCAGATACATAGGAATACATCTCATCTTTCCGCAGTGCTTCGCCCTCCGGCGTTTGAAACTCTTCCCGAAAATGTGCTCCACAGGATTCCTCACGCTGAAGGGCATCGGTGCACATCAGTAGACCGAGTTCTAAGAAATCAGCAAGTCGCAGTGCTTTTTCCAGTTCAGGATTCATTTCTTTGTCCCCGCCCGTGACATTGACTTCGGTCCAAAACTTGGCTTTGATATGCTCTATTTCGGAAATCGCTTTTTTAAGTCCATTGTGGTTTCGGCTCATGGCACAGGATTGCCACATCACCTTGCCCAATTCACGATGAAAATGGTCCACGGTTTTAGTCCCCTTAATGGAAAGTAAATTTTTGATTTGAGCCTTTACTTCCTGTTCCACTTTTATAAATTCTGGATGCGCCGTACTGGGATGGTCTTCGTGTAGGGCATCGGCCAAATAGGTATTGATGGTATTCGGTAGAATAAAATAACCATCTATACTTGCTTGCAATAAGGAATTTGCCCCCAAGCGGTTGGCCCCATGGTCCGAAAAATTACATTCAGCAATGGCGTACAGCCCCGGAATGGTCGTCATCAATTCATAATCTACCCACAAACCTCCCATGGAAAAATGGGCGGCAGGGGAAATTTGCATAGGCTCCCGATAGGCATCTACGCCAGTAATTTTTTTATACATTTTAAAAAGGTTGCCGTATCTGTCCTGTATGGTTTCCAGTCCAAAATGGGCAATGGCGTGCTTAAAATCGAGGTATACCGCATTTTGTAGCCGACCCACGCCATATCCGGCATCGATGCGTTCTTTGGCGGCCCTTGAAGCGATATCCCTAGGTGCCAGGTTTCCAAAACTGGGATACCTTCTTTCCAAATAATAGTCGCGCTCTTCTTCGGGAATCGCATTCGCTTTTCGTGGGTCATCTTTTGCTTTTGGCACCCAAATGCGACCATCGTTCCGTAAAGATTCCGACATCAATGTTAATTTGGATTGCGCTTCACTGGTCTGTGGCAGGGCCGTGGGATGTATCTGTGTAAAACTGGGTGCGGCAAAATAGGCTCCGCGTTTGTGGGCTTTCCAAATCGCGCTGCCATTGCAACCTATGGCCAATGTGGAAAGACGAAAAACGCGGGAATAGCCTCCAGTGGCCAATACCACGGCATCTGCGGCAAAGCGTTTCAGTTGACCGCTTACCAAGTCCCTAACGATGATTCCTTTGGCCTTTCCCTGGATGATAACCATATCCATCATTTCGTGTCGCGGGAACATACGTACCTTCTTGGCGCGTTTCATTTTATACAGCTGTGAATAGGCCGCCAGCAAAAGTTGTTGCCCGGTCTGGCCACGAGCATAGAAGGTGCGTTGCACCTGCACCCCACCAAAACTTCGGTTTACGAGCACGCCCCCGTATTCCCGGGCGAATGGTACTCCTTGTTGTACGTAATGGTCAATCAAGGGGGCGGAAAGTTCCGCCAATCGAAATACATTGGCTTCGCGTGACCGAAAATCACCTCCTTTTAAGGTGTCGTAAAACATACGCATTACGCTATCACCGTCATGTTGATAGTTCTTTGCCGCATTAATTCCCCCCTGGGCGGCGACTGAATGCGCTCTACGGGCCGAATCCTGATAACAGAAACACAGTACCTCATATCCCATTTCCCCGAGGGTGGCCGCTGCACCGGCTCCCGCAAGCCCCGAACCCACTACAATAACTTTTAGTCTTTTCTTGTTGGCCGGATTTATCAGTTGGGACTTTAGTTGATAGTTACGCCATTTCTCCTGTAAGGGTCCTTCGGGAATTTTTGACTCTAACATTTTCCTATCATTTAAAATAGACCACAAATGGAATGATTCCGAAACCTAAAGTCATTACACTGGCATAAACCAAAGCGATTTTGGCGATAGCTCGTAATCCCTTTTTATGATAAAACCCGAGGGTCATAAAAGCACTCTTCAATCCGTGGTGAAGGTGCAGCCCCAAGGGAACCATCAGTAAGGAATAGAAAAGCACATAATAGATGTTTTGGAAAAGACCATAGGTCACTTCATAAATATCAAGACGGCCCTCCACGTCCAACCCAACCGCTTCACCAATACCCAGTTTTACGCGTGCCCAAAAATTAGCGAGATGCACCACGATAAATAGCAATAGCATGACTCCCAAAAGCCCCATGTTTTGAGAGGTCCAACTGCTATTTTCCCGATAGCGATTGATTGCATAACCCTTGGATTTTGCTTTTCTATTCTGTATGGTGATGAGCAAGGCGTAGACGACGTGCAGTATAATTGAAAGATAGAGCACATAGGCCACTAGCTGTATCAATGGACTTTCCCTTAAGGTTTTGGAATAGGCATTGTACAGCTCCCGCGCTATCTCTTTGGGAAGCAATAAAATGATATTTGCAGATAGGTGTACCATCAAAAAAATACATAGAAATAGGCCGGTTAGGGCAATAATGGACTTTTTAAAGAACATCTTACTTCTTAATCGTGGAGAATTAGCAGGGGAACTGGGCTGTCAAAGGTTTGTTTAAGCGTAACGCTTCCATCCAAGAGCCGTTCGAAGAACCCCTTTTTTTCACGGATCAGGCAGAGCAGTCCAGAATAATCGTTCAAAAGATAGTCATTGAGGTCCCTGTGCGTATTGCCTGTACCAAAGGCATATTCAATCGAAGGATTCAAATCCTGGATATCGTCCAATACGTTTTTAATGTCCGGATGTTCTTTTTCTGCGATATGCAATACTTTTAGCTTGCTCTGATGTAAGGTGAGGATTCGGCGTAAAGGCGCCAATATCTCTTTGTCTGAAAATACTCTTTCACCTACGGCAAGTACAATTTCATCCAGTTTGCGAAAACTATGGCCTGTAGGTACTACCAGGACAGGGGCGGAAGTTTTGGAGATAACACCTCCTGCCACACTGCCCATAAAGACTTCTTTTAACCCACTTGCTCCTTTTGTTCCCATAACGATATAGTCAAAGTTGCCACTATCCCCTAGGGCAACAATGGCAGAGACAGCAGAGTTCTTTATAATTGTGGGCTTAAGAACAGCAGCGGGATACTCTTTTTCAATCTGTTCAAGAAGCTCGTTCATTTTTTGCTTAGCATCGTTTTCTAGAACGCCATCGATATTTTTCATCAACAGCGCAGCATTTGAGGTTGTCCCATAAATATGAAGTACAGTAATTTCAGTTGCGGATGCTCCGAACAGCTCAATAGCGTATCGCAATGCATTGGAAGAAGTATCTGAAAAATCTACCGGAACCAATATTTTGTCCATTTTTTCTGATTTAGAAGGTTTTGGTGCAATCTTAAGGGCATTCCCAACCCTTTTGAAAACCCCAGATAATAGGTCTGGATTCGTTAAGATTTGAAATGTAATACTCGATTCTTTAGCAAAACTTTAGTTGGTGCAACGATTTTTTTTTCGCGAGATGAAGTGCCAGGTTTTCAAATGCTCGGAAATTCTTTTGGAAATCACTTTTGCCGTGATATACCTGCTTCTTAAGTTTCTCTAAAGAATTGGTTTATAGCTTTAATCGCTGGTTGGGCAATACACCAAATTATGGATTCCATAGAAGGTCTTGGATATCTCGGAATTTGGTCCTTGCGCAACAGAACTTAACGACAAACGAGTTGAACGATGAAGCTTTTAAAAAAAATTTTACTGGCGCTGGATTTTGGTAAGTCTTCAGAGAATGTTGTCGGAAGCGCCATTGAGTTGGCCAAGGTTTTCCAATCTACCATCATTCCGCTGCATGTGCTTCCTGACGATATTACCAATGAAAAGGTCAGCACGCTGCTCAAGGAAACCGCGGAGGCCAAATTATCCGAGGTTACACAAAAGATTTTGAATGAAGGGGTGGCGGTCAAGGCGCCTTTGACATTGTCCGGTACTCCTTACGAAGTTATTTCACGAACGGCGGCAAATGCGGATGTAAACCTGATTTTAATAGGATCGGGCGAAACCCAGAAAGGAGATGTTTTTAGGCTGGGTACCACTGCCGAAAGGGTCATACAAAAAAGTGAGAAACCTGTCTTCATCATCAAAGAAGAGATACTACTCAATGTTCATCATATTCTGTGTCCCGTGGATTTTTCAGAAGCCTCCAAACGCGCCCTTCACAATGCCATTACCATAGCCAGAAAGTTTAAATCGGAACTGACCATTCTCAACGTATGTGAGGTACCCAAATCGTCCTGGTTTCCTTCAGGCAGTTTTATGGAACTGGAAAATGACTTACGGTGCAAAGAGGACAAAGAACAGTTTGAGACCTTTTTGGAAGAATTCACCTTAACAGATATTACCTGGACCAGGGAAATGCCCAAAGGAAGTCCTTCAGAAGAGATCCTTAGTGTTGCTTCTAGAAAAATGATTGACTTATTGATCATGGGCACTGCCGGGCGAAAAGGACTGAATCGAATGTTTATGGGCAGCGTAACAGAAAAGGTTATTCGAGAAGTGCCTTGTTCCTTTCTCACGCTGAAGTCCGAAGACGTTATCTCCCTACAGCTAGAGACGCATATCCGTGATATTGAAAAACTTCATAAAATGGCTATGGAACTTATGGAAGACGGCTTCTACGAGGAAGCCATCAGTTACTTCAGGGCTTGTCTCAATATCAACGAAATGCATGTACCTGCGCATCGAGGTTTGGCAAGGGTATATGAAAAACTGGATCAACCGGAAAAAGCGGCTATATATCGTGTGAATGCCAAGGACATCATGGATAAGATTTGGTATCAAAAAATCGAGGAAGAAGTGCGCAAGCTTCGAGGTAGCTGAAAAAATACAAGAATGATACAAAAAGCGAATGGAAAGGTAATCAGTGTCAACGAATCGCTGGTTGGTGCACAAATAATCGATGGTGCCGTCATGAACGGGGAGGTTGCTTACGTTAAAATTGAGGATGGGAAACGCCTAAAAGCGGAGGTCATCGATGTAAAAAGTGGTGGTTTGGTTTTTTTACAGGTGTTTGAAGACACCCAATGGATGCAAGTTGGTGACAAGGTTGCCTTTACGGGGCTTCCTCTGTCAGTAAAATTGGGTCCTGGAATTTTAGGTTCTGTTACGGACGGGCTACAAAATCCATTGTATGAACTTGGAAAAATGGATTGGTTTATGGAACGGGGTCTCGAAGTGGACCCTTTGGATACCCGGAAAAAATGGCATTTCACTCCAAAAGTGGAACCCGGGGATACGGTTACCGCAGGTTCAGTCCTGGGAAGTGTTCCTGAAAAACTATTTGAACATAAGATTTTCGTCCCTTTTTCCTTAGAAGGAGAACATATTGTATTGGATATAGTGAAAGAAGGAAACTACACCATCGAAGAACCCATAGTGACCATTAAGGATAAATCTGGGAGGACCGAACAGTTAAAAATGGTGTTTGACTGGCCCGTAAAAAAAGCGATGCCATTTTATAAACGTGCCGTACCTACCAAGTCAATGCCCACGGGGATTCGAATACTTGATTCTCTCTTTCCGATTGCCTATGGAGGAACAGCTTGTTGTCCAGGCCCTTTTGGAGCAGGAAAAACCGTTTTACAGCACAGTTTGGCCAAACACTCACAAGCAGATGTGGTCATTATGGCCGCTTGTGGCGAACGCGCTGGTGAGGCAGTTGAGGTTTTCAAGGATTTTCCTGAACTGATTGACCCAAGAACGGGAAAATCACTGATGGACCGCACATATATAGTAGGCAATACCTCTTCTATGCCCGTGGCAGCCCGGGAAGCTTCGGTTTATATGGCCACAACGGTGGGGGAGTACTATCGAAAGCAGGGGTTGAACGTTTTGATTTTGGCGGATTCCACCTCGCGCTGGGCGCAGGCACTTCGCGAGACCTCAGGTAGAAAAGAGGAAATCCCGGGTCCAGAGGCGTTTCCCATGTATATTTCCACTTTAATTTCCGCATTTTACGATCGCGCCGGTGTTGAACTGCTGCCAGATAACAGTTCAGGTTCTTTAAGTATTATTGGCACGGTTTCTCCCGCCGGGGGTAATTTTGATGAACCGGTGACGCAAGCGACCCTTTTAAGTACCGGTGCGTTTTGGGGACTTTCCCGAAACTTATCAGATGCACGAAAATATCCAGCCATAGACCGCATTGACAGTACTTCTAAATATCCTTCATTATTGGAGGTAGAAGAGGTTGCTTATTTGCTTGAATTGCTTCGGGATGGCAAGGCCATTGCTTCAAATATTATCCTAATGGGAGAGAAAGGAATTCCCGACGAAATTTATATACGCTACCAAAAAGCGGAATTGGTGGATACCGTTTTTTTACAGCAAAACAGTTTTCATGAAGTGGATGGTGTCACAAAACCGGAACGACTCCGCCAAATGTTCGATATTGTGAAAGAAATCATAGAGGCTCCCATAGTGCTTCACGGAAAGGAAAAAATCCGATCACACTTTAACTTTTTGCGGCAAGCCTTTTTGGATTGGAACTATTTGAGCATGAATTCCGAAAGTTATGAAAACCAAAAATCCAAATTGTTGAAAATGAATAAAATGATGGATTATGCTCCTGAAAACGTATGAGAACATAGACAGTATTGGCCGTGCCATTCTCACCATAAAAGCAGATGGCGTACACAACAAGGAACTTGCTGAGGTGATTTATCCCAACGGACAAAGGGCCTTTGCCCAGGTCATTGCCTTAGAAGGTGACCAGGTGACCCTGCAGTTGTTTGGAGGAGGATTTGGAGTGTCCACTAATTGTAAGATTCGTTTTTTAGGAAAACCTATGCAGGTAGGATTTTCAGATGACATGTTGGGAAGGATTTATTCGGGAAATGGACAACCAGTGGATGGCGGTCCGGAATTGTTATCCGATATGATACGTGTTGCGGGACCGTCCATAAATCCTGTAAAACGTTTGATCCCTAAAGAAATGATACGCACGGGAGTCCCCATGATCGATGTATTCAACACCTTGGTACGCTCCCAAAAGATCCCCATTTTCGCTAAAGCAGGTGAACCTTACAATAGACTACTGGCCAATATTGCCACGCAAACTGATGCAGACATCATAATAATTGGGGGGGTTGGACTTAAATATGATGAGTATCATTACTTCAAACAGCGTATTGAAGATGCTGGAAGTCAAAATAGGACCATTATGTTCATTCACACACACCGTGAAGCTATTGTAGAGGGTTTGATGGTTCCCGATTTGGCATTGGCGGTTGCGGAACGGTTTGCACTTCAAGGTAAAAATGTGTTTGTGCTTTTGTCCGATATGACGCAGTGGTCCGATTATTTGCGACAAGTGGCCAATGCCCAAGATCAGATTCCTGCAAATCAAGGGTATCCTGGTGATTTGTATTCCCAACTGGCCAGTCGATATGAAAAGGCAGCGGATATCGAAGGGGCCGGAAGCCTTACCATATTGGGAGTGACCACCATGGACGACGTTACCCATCCAGTTCCTGACAATACGGGTTACATCACCGAGGGCCAGTTTTACATGAAAGACGGCTATTTAGAACTGTTTGGGTCTCTGAGCCGTCTGAAACAACAGGTCAATGACAGAACACGGGCAGACCACCGGAGCATTATGAACGCTATGGCCCGTTTGCTGTCTGAGGCGGAAGAACGGGTAAAGGCACAAAAATTTGGATCGGTCAAAGATGATTATTCCCTTCGGCTCCTGGAATATCGTAAAACTTTTCAAAAAGAACTGATGGACCCCTTTAAGTACCTTGAACTTGAAGATGCGTTGGACCTTTGTTGGAATATTTTAGCGAGGCACTTTCGCAAGGAGGAAGTGGGTTTGTCCTCAAAGCTATTGGATGTGTACTGGCCTGAAAGTACGATTCTTAAAATCGTTCAAGACACATCCCATGAGTGAAAGGAGTTTGGACCAATTGATAAATACCTTAAAATCCGAAGCCATTGAAGCAGCTGATAAACAGGCTTTGGAGATTTTGGAAACCGCTCAGAATCAGGCTCGAATGCTTATAGAAGCGGCAAAGGAAAAATCTGAACGTTTGGTTCAGAATGCTAAAGAAGAAGCGCAGGGTATTCGGAAAAAGGGAGAAAGTGCACTTCAACAAGCAGCTCGGGACCTCAGCATATCTGTCCGCTATGACGTATTGAAGCTTTTGGGAAAGGTGTTGGAAAGTGAGGTGGAAACCGCTTTTTCCCCACACCTCATAGAAGCTGTAATTCTAAAGGTCGCCGAAAATGTAGGCAGCGGGTCCATCCTAAAACTTCCTTCGGATTTGGAAGAACATTTGGCTCTTGGAATACAAAAGCGTCTACAAACCTCCGGTCCAATTACAAGCATCATAAAGGATACTGGTTTACTTAAAGGTTTTTCAATAGCCAATACCGATAAAGGATGGAGTTATACTATTTCTCCAGAGGCGGTTTCCGAACTGCTTTATGAACGGATTACACCCAAATGGATACAGATTCTTGAAAATAAATCGGATATATGATTGCGGGCGATTTGGAATATGTGATGACCAGTCTGCCCCATCTATTCCTTAAAGACACGGATAGGGAACGTAGCCGTGTAATTTCCATTTTTCAAAGGTATGCGGGATCGGAAGAAAAAAAAGAGAACATTATAACGCTATTTGAAGAAGAAATGGACAAGTTTCTGAGTGCTAAAGAATCCGAAACACTACAACAAATCCGTCTTCAAACTGTACATCAACCTATTTTCCAAAAAAGTAAAATCGATGTACTGAGGCGGTTTTCAATCTATTGTTCTAGGTTAAAAAAGGATTTGTACCAACTTAGAACAGCGCGTAAAAGTGGAAAAGAGATAGCTACAACCCTTGAGTCAATAAAAGACCTTGAGCCGGGTACTCCTTTAGAAGAAGAAATCCAACTCATCCAATGGCAATGGGACAAGCTGGAAGAACTTATGATAGGACACTATACTGATTTTGAAGCAGTGATTCTTTTCAAGCTAAAGTTATGTGTGTTGCTTCGCTGGTGGACTTTTGATGAGCAAAAGGGTTTTGAAAGATTTTTAAACCTAACCGAACCAGGTCATGGCAGATAGAATCTTGATGAACAAGAATACACTTGCAGCCTTTAAAGCAGAGCTTAAAGGGTATCAGACGGCCTTTCCCGTTTTTGAAATGAAAGAGCAACAATTGAAGGAAATGGTGCAAGTGACAGAAAACCACATAGCCCGGTTAAACGCTTCCATTTCAGAAACTGAATTGAAGACAAGGGCCTGGGTCTCCGTTATGGCAGAAGAGACCGTTGACCTGTCCCAAATGGTACAAGAGGAAGAGATAATTACAGAAAAACGGGAAATTGCCGGGGTCTCTATTGACGTCTTTCAGGAAGTTTCTTTTTCAGATAAGAAGGTGGACCTGCTCAATACCCCCCTTTGGATAGATGCTGCCTTAGAAGTAATACAAGATCAAAAAATCCATAGGATTCTTTTGAAAATGGAAGAAAATAATTTAACGATACTGAGCAGAGAACTGAGCGAGGCCAGGAGAATGAAAAATGCACTTAAGGAAGTATTCATTCCTGATACAAAAGAAAACATACGGAAAATCGAAATCTATTTAGGAGATGTGGAACGATTGGCAATTGGTTGTGCCAAGTTGGTGAAGAAAAAGAAAGAATCGAAAAAAGCTGTGGCATGATCGTTCCTATGCGCGAAGTTTTGCTTTTCAGCTCAGTACGTTCTGTGGATGAAACCGTTTTGAAACTGGGGCAACTGGGCGTTATGGATATGCAAAAGGTAAATTTCTTTGAAGATGAAACAGTGGAGAGAAGTCAAGAAGCCCTTTACAGAACTGAAAAAGCCATTGAAACACTCAAAGACTTCGCAAAAAGGAAAAATTACCAAAACAGCTATCAGCTATCCGAGATTAAAGATCCAAAACGATTGATAAGCCGTATTCTGAAAACCGGAACGATCAAGGAAAACTGTCTAAACCGGTTAAAACTTCTTGACCATCAACTACTCTGGTATAAAATATGGGGTAATGAATTGAAAGTCAATGATATTGCTTATCTGCGCAGTAGGGGAATTCATTTACGTCTTTATATTTTGGAAAAATCAGTGGTTAAGCGCCTCCGTAAAAAACACTTGGTTTTTGAACTTCCGGCACGAAAAGGGAAAATCCCAACTATTTTAATCTCCCGAAATCAAAACGAGAAATTGGATAAAGTTGCGTGGCGCTTACCTGAATTATCGCTAACACAAGTTAAAAAGCAAATCAAGAGAAAAAAAAGACAGCTGTCCGCTTTGAAGAACTATTTGGAAAATCAAGTGGGTAATTTGAAGTTTTTAGAGACGTATCATTTGTACCTAAAGGACCGCCTCCTTTTACAACAAGCGCGGGCCGGTAGTGGCGATATTGAAGGGAAACTCTGCTATTTCAAAGGTTTTTTACCTAAAGAAGCGGTCAAGGATTTTGTTCAAACAGCTGATGTTATGGGATGGGGCTATTGTATTTCTGAACCAGAGAAGCCAGAGGAGGTTCCCGTTTATATCAAAAATCCGAGGTGGATAAGCATCATTGATCCGGTCTTGAAATTTATTGATATTGTGCCAGGTTATAAAGAAGTGGATGTTTCCATTTATTTTTTAGTAGCGTTTACTTTATTTTTTGGTATGCTGGTGGGTGATGCCGGCTATGGACTGCTTTTTCTTTTGGTTACGCTCTTGTTCCGCAAAAAGATTCCTTCCAAAACTCGGTTTCTACTGTATGTTTTAAGCGTTGCGACCCTAGTGTGGGGTGTTTTGAGCGGCACGTATTTTGGCGCTGAAGAAATTGCAGAATTACCCTTGCTCAAAGCATGGATTATTCCGGAGATGGCCAGTTTTGGAGAAGACAATATTGGTTTTATGATGCATTTCTCCTTTTTGGTTGGAGCAATACATCTTACCATCGCCCATGGCGTTCGGGGGGTGCAGTATATGAACTCGTTAAAAGTTTTGGGCGAACTGGGCTGGATAGCCTTGGTTTGGTCTCTTTTCTTAGTAGCTGAGCAACTGGTCCTGGACCGGGAAATGCCCCAATGGGGTATGGGAATGTTGATTGGGGGAGCTGTCTTGGTATCACTTTTTTCTGTGGTCAGTAAAAATTTGCTTTCAAGTATTGGTATTTCATTGGCCAATTTGCCCTTGGGGCTGGTAAGCGGGTTTTCGGACATTGTTTCCTATGTACGTCTTTTTGCCGTGGGTATGGCCACTGCAGCTGTCGCGGCAAGTTTCAACCACATGATTTTACCTAAAGGAATTTCAGAAATGGGATTTACCCAGCTTATTCTCGCTTCTCTTGCTCTGCTTTTAGGTCATGGTTTAAACATTGCCTTGGCCCTTATGGCCGTAATGGTGCATGGCATCCGTTTGAATATGTTGGAGTTTGCCGGCCATCTCGGGGTACAATTCTCCGGAGAAGCGTATAGACCCTTCAAACTGAATTTTCCCGAGAAACATAAAACGGTTTCAGATAAAATGGGTCTCTGACAAAAAAAGCAAATACAAATAGTGAATATATTGGATATGAT
Source organism: uncultured Allomuricauda sp. (assembly GCF_937884665.1). GTDB lineage: Bacteria > Bacteroidota > Bacteroidia > Flavobacteriales > Flavobacteriaceae > Flagellimonas. The sequence goes on from NZ_CAKZYF010000001.1 coordinate 16,796, forward strand.
ACAATTAACAACCACTGTTACAGGACTTGGGGACATGGGGATGTCCTTGGGCATCACCTCCATTGGTTCTGCCATAGGAACCGGTATTGCCGGTATGGCCGCGATCGGTGCTTGGAAGAAAATGATACTTAGTGGCCAGAAAGCGGCAACTGCCTTGCTCATTTTTGTAGGGGCTCCACTTTCTCAGGTCATTTATGGTATGATTCTAAAAAATGCCATTGCCGATGCCAACCTCGCCCCAAATTCTTATCTATGGCAAATCCTAATTGGCTTAGTCGCGGGAACTGCAATGGCAGGGTCGGCCATTTTTCAGGGCAAGACAGGTGCAAGGGCCTGTGATGCGATTGCTTCTGGTGCGAATGATGCGGCAAAATACATCATGATCATCGGCATTGTGGAAACCGTGGCTCTTTTTGTGATGATTTTTACCATGACTGGTCTTCCGGCAGAATAATACATGGTGAAATGTCATGTTTTTTTTAAAGACCACCCTCTAATTTTAAAGTGCTAAATCAGTATTCGAAATCACACCCAATGAAAATATTGGTTACAGAGGACAATGTTGAATTGCTGAAGGACATCAAGAGTTTTTTGGAGGAAGAGGGGAACATCTGTGAAATTGCCCCGGACCATAGGTCAGCATTTAACAAAATCGGTATTTTTCCGTACGATATTCTCGTAGTGGATATCACACTACCTGATGGAAATGGCCTGGATATCATAAAAGCGGTCAAACGCGAAAATATTGAGGCAGGTATCATCATTATTTCTGCCAAAAATGCTGTAGGCGATAAGGTGCACGGTCTTGAAATAGGAGCGGACGATTATTTGGTGAAACCTTTTTATTTAGCGGAGCTCAATGCTCGCATCAAGGCGCTATATCGTCGCAAGATGTACAATGGTGAAAGGGAAATCCGATTTAACGAATTCAAGATAAAACCGGACAGCTACGAGGTTTTTGTAAATGGACATCTTTTGAACCTCACCAAAAAGGAATTTGATATTATTCATTTTTTTGTGGTAAACCGCCATCGGTTGCTCACCAAGGAGGCCATAGCGGAACATCTTTGGGGGGATGATATTGAAATGGCGGATTCCTACAAGTTCATCTATACCCATATTGCCAACCTTCGAAAGAAAATCACAGAAAAAAAGGGAGTGGATTACATTCAATCCATATATAGTGTGGGATACAAATTTACCGACCGCGAATGAACTTAGTCAAGAAAACCAATACCCAGTATCTTCTGTTTCTTGCGTTCCTCTTTCCTATTATGATGGTGGTGGATTACTTTTTTATCCAGTATATCGTCAACAGTGAGGTAAACGAGATTTTACAGCACGAGCAAAAGCGTATCGATTTTCATTTATCTAAACAAGGAAAACTTCCCACTTCCAATTACTTGATGAAAACTACCCCGCTGGAGCGTACTTTTGATACCATACCAGAGTTTAAGGATACCTTGTTTTTTGAAGGGTACGCCGGGAAACAGATTCCGTACAGAACCTATTCCTTTACCACTTCCATCAATACCCGACCCGTTCGAATCACCTTGAAACATGTTCTGCTGGAAATCAATGAATTGATTTGGTTGCTATTTATAACGACCAGTTTTATTACCCTCATCTTAATGGTCGGTATTTATTTTATCAATCAAAAAATTTATAAATGGGCATGGCGTCCCTTTTTCGAAAATTTATCCAAGCTTAAAAAATATGATGTGACCCAAAAGAACCCCATTCACTTAAAAGCCTCAAAAATTCAAGAATTTGAGGAACTGAACAAGGTGATCTCCACACTGATAGACCAGGTGGAAAAGGACTTTCAGAATCTCAAAGAATTCAATGAGAACATTTCCCATGAAATCCAGACGCCCTTGGCCATCATCCGAAATAAGGTAGTCCTTCTTTTGGAAAGTGAAAACCTGGATGAAAAAGAGCTCAAACGGGTAGAGTCCATTTATCAGGAAACCAACAAATTGTCCAAAATAGGAAAAGCGTTGACGCTCATATCAAGAATAGAAAATCAGGAGTTTACCCGAATGGACCAAATCGATGTACATACGGTTGTGGTCAACATTTTGAGCAGCATGGAAGAGATAATCGACTTTAAAAACATAAAGATTTCCCTTGAACTTGACGCGGTTTCTATGGAATGTGACCATATTTTAGGGGATATATTGTTTACCAATCTCATTAAAAATGCCGTGCAGCACAACAAAAAGGGGGGTACTATAAAAATGCGCTTGACAGATGGGAAATTTGAAATCATCAATACAGGAAAAGTTTCAGAAATAGCTATTGAAAAACTGTTTCAACGCTTTCAAAAAGGAGGCACCGCAAAAGATTCTCTTGGACTTGGGCTGGCGATTACCCAAAAAATATGCGAAATATATGGGTTTGAACTTCAATATATCCGTGATACTGATACCCACATGTTTTCCTTGTTTTTCGCTAATAAAAAGGTATTGAATCCCTCCAATTAAGCACTAAGATGTAATCCTTGCATCTGATACCTATCAAAAGAAGAAACGTATTGAGCAAATAAACCCATTTTAGGTGTTTAATGTTGGGATATGCCTGCAAAGGGGTTGGGTATACATCTCCACGAGCGATGGAATACCATCGCAACCATAGATTCCAAAGGTACCTCTCTTCTACGCAATTCAACGGCTCGATACGATGTTTCGGCAGAAATCACTCCCATATCCCGACATTAAAATGAATTTTTGGAGCATAGAAAACCATAAAACCAAACGCAAATGAAAGCAGCAGAGATTTTTTCAATAGCCAATTTGATTACAATGCCCATGTGGCTTTTAATGATTGTACTTCCCAAATGGAAAGTCACCCGTTTTTTAGTGGATTATAAGCTGGTGCCTCTTGTACTGTCCCTTTTTTATGTATTCTATATGTTAACGCACATAAGTTCGGGAGCGGGGTTGGATTTTGGGAGTCTATCCTCTGTGATGTCCTTGTTTACCCAAGAAAATGCGGTAATGGCGGGATGGGTACATTATTTGGCATTTGACCTTCTGATAGGAATGTGGATGCTTAACCAGAATCGAACTTTAGGATTTCATCCCTTGATCATGGCGCCTTGCCTTTTCGCCACATTTATGTTGGGTCCTGTGGGTTTCTTGCTCTTTATAGTTCTTAGAACTACAAAAAGAGCCAACTCATGAGAGAGTTAAAGCATGTGTTTCAAACCGTAAGGCGGGAGAGCCCTATTTTGCACGCTGTGGTAATGTTCCATATTGCGCTCGTGTTAATTTGTCTTATAGGATGGATGTTTGACAGTCGTACCTTGGTGGGTTTGAACGTTTGGGTAAAACCCATGAAATTTTCAATATCGGGCGGAATCTATGTGCTTACTTGTGGCTTCTTGATTACGCTTTATCCATTTTCAAGGAGGAAAAAGAATATTGTCAACAACATAATTTCTTGGACCATGGCACTGGAAATCTGTATTGTGGTCTTACAAGCGGCTCGTGGAGTACGATCGCATTATAATCAATCTAGCCTTTTTGATGGAATACTTTTTGGAAGTATGGGCATACTCATCGGCGTAATTGTATTGACTATGATTTTCTTTATCGTAGAGACCGTACGATTGCGTTTAAATGCTCCAAGAGCAGTTCAATGGGGTATTTTAATAGGTTGGCTTGTGGTCCTTTTTGGAAGTTGGGTAGGGGGTCAAATGATTGGGCAAATGTCCCACAATGTCGGGGTTCCTGATGGTGGTGAGGGGTTGCCTTGGATCAACTGGAGCACCATAGCGGGGGATTTGCGTGTTGCCCATTTTTTTGGATTGCATGGTGTTCAAATAATACCTTTATTCGCAGTATTGCTTACCAAAAAATGGAAAGCTTCCAAAATGGCACAGAATAGTGTGGTTATTCTTTTTGGATTGTTGTATGCCTCTTGGATAGCTTTTACCTTTTATCAGGCAAAGCAGGGTATGCCCTTGGTAAACATTTAAACCAATTGGAAGAAGATGAAGCTTTTCAATAAAGAGAGAAGAATAAAATATCTGGCCTTCAATGATTTTTGGTTTGTGTTGTTCGGCATCTTTTTGTTGAGCTTTGTTACCGACTTTTTGTTTTCTGGAAACTCTTTTGGCCGTTTACCTTTTGTATGGGCACTAATTAATTGGGGTATTTCTCTTGCTTTTGCAACGGTGCACTGGTTGACCATGCGGACCATTCTTATTTTCCTAAGAAAACGGTATCCTAGCTTGAAAAACAATAAAATAAGGATTCCGCTGTTTTTTTTGTCGATTGTGTTGACCGTAATTTCTGTGGATTTTCTGGGCAACCTAATCTTGAGTTATATTTTTGATAGCTCTTACAACAATCCCCTACGGTTTAAACTTATCATCCCCATCATTTTGATAAGTACCATGACCATGGCCATTTATGAAGCCATCTACTACTACATTCTCCTAAAACAGGCCGTACGGGAGGAAGAACAAGCGAAAGCGGCCATTGTACAGGCACAGTTGGACGCCTTGCGCAATCAAGCGCAGCCCCATTTCTTTTTTAATACCCTCAATACTTTAAGGGATATCATTGACCAAAATACGAAAGAAGAGGCCAAAGAGTTTGTGAATCGGCTTTCCGAGATATACCGCTTTATCCTAGAATCTGGTAACGCCAATGTAATTACGGTACGGGAAGAGTTAAAATTTGCCCAGGCTTACATTCACGTACAAAAGGAGCGCTTTGGAAATAATTTGAACGTCCACTGGAAAGTATCGGAAAGTGCCAAAGACCATTTTATTATACCGATGAGCCTGCAGCTTTTGCTTGAAAATGCCGTAAAACACAATGTGATTTCAAGGGCCAGACCTCTCGAAGTGCACGTAGACGCCGACGAAGAATCGCTTATGGTTTGTAACAAAATACAACCCAAATCCACTCAATTGCCCACGACCAAGTTAGGATTGAAAAACATAGAACGTCGGTATAATTTGATTTCGAATAAGCAGGTAGTCGTGCTAAAGAATGAAGGCTATTTTCAGGTTAAACTGCCTTTGTTGGACAAAATCAATCAAAAAAAATCCCATGCAAGTACTGATAATTGAAGACGAAGTAAGGGCTGCCAACCAATTGCAGAAACTACTACAAAACGTACAGTTTGATTACCAGTTGCTTGGCGTTTTGGATACTATTGAGGAAAGTGTGGACTGGTTTAAAAATAACAAGGCCCCCGATTTGGTGTTCATGGATATCCAGTTGGCAGATGGGTTGAGTTTTGAAATATTTCAAAAGGTTCAGCTTCAATGTCCAATTATATTTACAACCGCCTTTGACCAATACGCCATTCGCGCATTTAAGGTGAACAGCGTCGTCTACCTTTTATTACCTTTGCATCATGAAGTTTTACAACAGGCATTGGATAAGTTCAAGCGTTCCAATCAACCCCTAACAATGAATCATGATGTATTGCGATATGTGATGGCAGATCTTCAGCAAACGGAACAACGTACAGGTATTTTAGTGAAAGATGGGGATGGTTTTGCACAACTACGTATTTCCGATCTGGTCTACATATATTCAGAAGATAGTATCACATTTGGGGTAACCCCCAATAGACGGGCCATTATAGATGAAACCCTGGACCAAGTGATGTCCACGTTAAGCCCATCGGATTTTTTTCAAATCAATCGTGGGCAAATAGTTGCGAAAAGTGCAATCCAAAAAATCGAAAAGTACTTTAACCATAGATTGAAGTTGACCATGTCCGAGGCTAGAGATCAAAACTTCATTGTAAGCAGGCAAAAGACCAACGATTTCAAAAGTTGGATGAACCGTTGAGGTGAAATCCACAAGTATAGGAAAGTTGGATGAAAGAACAATAAATTGACCGAAGAGCTCCTCGTCATATTTTTCATGAATTACCCCCTCTTTTATTTTTTATCCATCAGATAGCAACAGATACTAATTACAGACCGATTTTTGTACATTAGAAAGCTGTAAAAAACCATAAAACCATGCGCAACTTTTTACGTCAGTTTTGCTGCTTGATACTTTTAGCTCAATTTTCTTTCGGCCAGGACCGAATAACCGGAGAACCCTTCGCCACACGTTCCGAGGTATTGGGACAAAATGGAATGGTGGCCACGAGCCACCCTTTGGCTACTCAAATTGGACTCGACATTCTGAAAAATGGCGGTAATGCCATAGACGCGGCAATTGCAGCGAATGCTGCCTTGGGACTTATGGAACCAACTGGATGCGGTATAGGAGGGGACCTTTTTGCCATTGTTTGGGATGGTAAAACACAACGGCTATACGGTTTAAATGCAAGTGGTCGCTCTCCTGAGAAATTGACTTTGAAGTTTTTTGAAAAAGAAGGAATGACTAAAATCCCGTCGCACGGTCCCTTGCCGGTAAGTGTTCCCGGTGCCGTGGATGGATGGTTTGAACTGCACCAAAAATTCGGCTCCAAGTCGATGGAGGAAATTCTGGCTCCGGCCATAGACTACGCGGAAAAAGGATTTCCTTTAACCGAACTTATTGCTTGGTACATGCAACGTACCATACCCTTTTTTCAATCAAAAGGTTTCCCTAATATTGAAGATACCTATAAGTCCCAAAATGGGGGGACACTGCCCAACGAGGGGGAAATCTATAAAAATCCGTATTTGGCCAATACTTATCGAAAAATTGCAAAAGGGGGCCGTGACGCTTTTTATAATGGGGATATTGCCGAGACCATCGGAAAATTCATTAAGGAACAAGGCGGTTTTTTATCGGCCCAAGACCTGGCGGCGCACAAATCGGAATGGGTGGAACCCGTTTCCATCAATTACAGGGGATATGATGTTTGGGAATTGCCCCCCAATGGTCAAGGTATTGCAGCACTGCAAATGCTGAAAATTCTAGAAGGATACGATTTTTCCAATATTGATTTTGGAAGTGCCGAACATCTCCATCTGTTTACGGAAGCCAAAAAATTGGCATTTGAAGATAGGGCAAAGTATTATGCGGATATGGATTTTGTTGATGTACCCGTTGACGAGTTACTTTCTGAGGACTATGCCCGAAATAGAAAAGCGCAAATCGGGAACCGAGCGGGACAATATACGGCAGGAGAAATCTCAGCAGGTGAAACTATTTATATGACGGTCGCTGACAGTGAAGGCACCATGATATCTCTTATACAAAGCAACTATCGGGGAATGGGTTCGGGAATGGCGCCCCCCAAGTTGGGCTTTATGTTACAAGATAGGGGTGAGCTTTTCAGTCTAAAGCAGGGACAGGCCAATACCTATGCGCCTCGAAAGCGACCCTTTCATACCATTATCCCCGCCTTTATCACTAAAGATGGAAAACCCTACGTGAGTTTTGGGGTTATGGGGGGTGACTTTCAACCAATGGGGCACACCCAAATCGTTATGAATCTTGTTGATTTTGGTATGAATCTTCAAGAAGCGGGTGACGCACCCCGTTGGGACCATACGGGTGGGGCCAGTCCAATGGGCAGAACCACGGAAGATACGGGTTTGATACGTGTTGAATCGGGAATACCTTATTCTACTCTGCGCGGGTTAATGAACAAAGGGCATAAAATTGGAACCGCCCGGGGCATCTATGGAGGGTATCAGGCCATTCTTTGGGACGCAGAAAACAAGGTTTATCACGGGGCGTCCGAAAGTCGTAAAGACGGGCAAGCGGCAGGCTATTAATACCCATGAAGATCGTAAACTCTTCGTTTCATTTAATTTGTCAGTTCAGTTTCTCCTAATTGGGCTTCACAGAAATTGGAAAAAGACGCTTCATCTGCACAGCAGCCCACAATGAAAACGAATTTAACTTAGTTGCATGTGTTCAGCTTTTCGTATATTTTTAACGTGTCCAGGTATGCGTTATTCCATTTAGAAGTTAAAAATGGAAAAGCAAAAACACTGACTATTGGTTAAACTCCCTTTTAAATATTAAAATGGACCGTACTCGTTTTTTGAGAAACATTTTTAGCTTTGGCCTACTATCGGCCTTCGGGTGTCAAATGGGAAATACCAAAAATGGTTCTTCAGAAAATAAAGAAGGAGCTAAATCGGTGTCGGACGACGATGCGATCAAAAAACTTAAGGAAGAATTGATTACCGCTTGGAACCGATCTGAGATGATGACGATGGCCAATGTGGAACAGATGCCCAAAGACTATTTTACGTTCAAATATACTGACGAAGCGATGACATTTTCAGAACAATGGCGTCATTGCATTGTTTTCACTTGTGGGCAATTGGCAGGGCGTGCAGAAATAGAGAATCCGTATGAAAATGTAAAACTCCCGGTTCAAATGTCCAAGATGGAAGTCATTCGGGAATTAAAGAATATGTACAGCTTCGTCCGTACATCCATTCTAGAGCTATCGGAAAGTAGGCTTCTTTCAGATTGTGAGTTTGTTGGCGATACAATACCCGTATGGCGTCTATTCTATGCCATGGAAAATCATATCATCCATCATCGGGGACAATGTATCGTATATTTACGTTTAAAAGGGGTAATCCCGAAAGGATTTTATGGATGGTAATCACCAAATAGGATAGCCCATAATTATTCAGATTCGAAATTAACATCAAATTAAAATACAGTACCAATGCTACAAAGAAAATTCGCAGAAGTTGTTAAAAGTTATTTCCCTGAAGCCATGGATGCCAAGGATACTTCAATCCAATACTTAGGAAAAATGCAGTTGGAGCACAATATAGACATCTCAAAGGTATTGATGGCGACCTCCGTATGTTCGGACGATATCAATGTTCCTTCCACCACCTTTTTCAATGTTTTGTTCGGTCCCTTTATCATGGGGGGATTGGGAGGCTTGCCCTTTGCCGGGCAAACGGGGATGACTGCCTTTGCACATCATATTCCAGACGATGGCAGTGCATTCATATTTTATGGCCCCCATATCGGAATTACTCTAGATGGGGATTTGGGTAAAATGTATCGACCACGTCAAGAACAAACCGGAAATTCTTGTGGCGCCCTGATGTTGGCCCTTAGCCGATTTCAGGACAATGCCTATAAACCCGTGTTGAACGAAGATGATTATCAACAGATGAAACTCGAAGAAAGTCTGCTGTCCTATCGGGACGATATTCTGAGCAGTGAAAATCAGGAAAAGGCGATAACCGAGGCTACCTACGATATTATTGACAAAAAGATTCACGAACACATCAAATCTTGCAAAGCTGAGTTCCCGGTGGACAAAGTGACCCTGCTGGGAGGCATCATAATCAATACAGATTATGGATTGGATGACTATTTCGTCGCCAAAAACTTTGAAGTTTTGGAAGTGAAAAATCTATAATCAATACAAAAAGATAACAAGATTTATGGCGTTGGGGATTATGGTGCAAACCGATATTTCCATTGCCGTAGATTTTGGGTTGGGATTGTATGATTTTTGGATATGACCTAAGAGAGGAAATGTGCTCGGATTTGGTTTGCTCTAATTTTTTGGCTTAAATTCACCGCAAGTAACAAAGCCATAATTGAAGTACGTTTTTAAATCAGAATATCCCAGGGTCTTCCTAAAATAGATGAGTGCGTCAAATTCTAAGGTAACATCTTTCTTTAGTCGTATTCCTCATGCCATTACGATGTTGTTCGGAATAATCGTTTTGGTATCTGTCCTGACCTATATATTGCCCGCTGGAACCTATGATCGTATCGTGGTGGACGGGAGAAATACGGTTGTACCTAATTCTTACAAAACCATTCCATCAACACCAATTGGTTTTTTGGATATGTTCCTAGCTATCCCTTTAGGTTTTAAAGCCGCGGTCGAGATTATCTTTATTGTGCTTTCCGGAGGAATTATGTTTGGTTTCATGGAAAAGTCGAAGGCCGTTGAAAATGCGGTTGGTACCCTTGTGAAAAGGTTGGGATTGAAAAAACGAAACCTCATTATCATAATTATGACCTTTATCTATGGTCTTCTGGGTGTCGCCGTAGGTTATGAGAACAATATAGCCATGGTTCCTATCGCTGCGGTACTTAGTTTGGCGCTTGGGGGCGATTTAATCTTGGCAGCGGGTATCTCTGTCGGCGCAATGACCATTGGTTTTGGACTATCCCCCATAAATCCGTACACCGTGGGAACAGGACATAAGATTGCAGAACTTCCCATGTTTTCAGGTGCATTATTGCGAAGTGTACTGTGCTTCACCGCTTTGGTCATAATGGCGATTTACAACGTTAAATACTACAAAAAGATTTCTTTGAACCCGGCAAAAAGTCTTGGTAAGGGCCTTGATGTTTCTGAATTGGCTTTGTCAAAACCAGTAGAAGAATATGGTATGAGCAAAAAGAATTGGATGGTCATTTCCATTTTTTTCTTGGGACTGTTCGCCATACTGTACGGTGTTTTTAATCTGCATTGGTACATCAATGAGCTTTCCGCAGTGTTTTTGATGGTAGCACTTTTCTGCGGTATTGTATCGGGCATGAGCGCTACACAAATGAGCGAGACGGTATTAAAATCTGTAGCGTTGGCAGCTCCCGGAGCGTTTATGGTCGGTTTTGCCACATCGATCAAGGTCTTGATGGAACTGGGAAACATAGGGGATACCATTTCACATCAACTTTCCGTCCTATTGCAGGACCTACCTCTTTATGCTTCTGCTATCGGTATGTCCCTATCACAAACGGTAATAAACTTTTTTATCCCTTCAGGTAGTGGACAAGCGCTGGCCACTTTACCTGTAATGCTCCCTTTGGGAGAGTCTCTCGGTCTTACAAGGCAAATTACCATTTTGGCCTTCCAAATAGGGGATGGCTTATCCAATCTCGTCAATCCCACACTTGGCGGACTTATTGCCATGCTCAGCATGTGCCGCGTTCCCATTGATAGATGGATTCGGTTTATATTTCCCATTTTGATTAGCTTGTTGGGTATCGCTTTCTTAGCTTTGATATTCGCCGTGACCATAAATTATAGTTAATATGACTGTTGAAAGCATTCTTGAAAAACTGATTTCATTTCCGGTGTTTGGAGGCGAAAGCAACTCCAGTATTATCTTTTGGATAAAGGAATATATCGAATCCTTCGGTGTCGAAGTACTACTAGTGCCCAACAAAGAAGGCGATAAGGCCTCTTTACACTGTCGCATAGGTCCTGGTGTTGATGGGGGTGTTATTCTCTCAGGTCATACCGACGTCGTTCCCGTGGAAGGACAAAACTGGACAACCGACCCTTTCAAATTGACCGATAAAGGAGATGGTAGACTTTATGGAAGAGGTTCCTGTGATATGAAAGGTTTTATAGCCTGCTGCCTGGCCATGCTACCTCAAATGGTAAAGGCATCGCTCAAGAAACCCATTTACTTTGCGTTTTCCTATGACGAGGAAGTCGGTTGTTTGGCCGCTCCAGAACTGGCCAGGGCCATTAAAGACCATTATACCGAGACGCCAAAATATGCCATCATTGGAGAACCGTCTTTAATGGAGCCCATCGTTGGGCAAAAAGGAATCTATATTTTAGAAACCTATGTTAACGGTTCCGCGGGTCACAGCAGTCGTATCAAACAGGAAGTGAGTGCCATTCACGAATCCATGCGATTGATTCTCTGGCTGGAAGGTAAAATGGATCGATTGATTTCCGACAAGCATTTGGACAATCGTTTTCATCCTCCACATTCAACCATACATATCGGTAAGGTACAAGGCGGAATTGCGCCCAATGTTATAGCCGATAAAGCCCATTTCTATTGGGACTTACGAACCATTCCGATGGACGATATTCAAGCCGTTGTTAAAGAATTCAAAGACCACTGCGACGAAAGGGAAAATGAACTACAAAAGATTTTTCCAGATTTTTCAATAGAGACCATTGAAAATCATCCCCCAGTGCCCCATTTGGATACCAAAACAGATGATGATGTAGTGGATTTGATCCAACGAATATCCGGCAATTCAAAATGGGATACAGTTTCTTACGCCGCGGAAGCAGGTCAATTTGCTGAAGAAGGTTTTCAATCGGCCATTTGCGGGCCGGGTTCCATTGAACAGGCCCATAGAGCCGATGAATACATCGCAAAGGAGCAACTGGAAAAAGGTGTGGGGATGATAGAAAAATTGATCCAGGAATTATCTTCGGCCCATTTTGAATAGTTCCAAAATCGTGGATTATCGTATATTTAAAAATAAGTAGCTAACTCTAAAAATCAGAAAACATGACCAAGCCGTCACCTATCCATCTTTTTGTTCTCGCTACCCTGCTTTTATTGAGTGGGTGCAAGAAAAAAGCAGATACCGCTGAATCAAAAACAGAAACTGAGGAAGAATTGGTTCAAAGGGCACTTGAGATACATGAACGGGTCCTAACTTTGGATACACATGCAGATACCCCGCTGCGCATGATAGAACCCGGGTTCGATATGGCTGAAAGGCACGACCCAAACGAAACTGGTTCTAAAGTGGATTACCCTAGAATGAAGGACGGAGGTCTGGACGCTATATTTTTTGCCGCATTTGTGGCCCAAGATATTCGTGATGATGATGGGAATACCCGTGCCAAGGCCCTTTGCCTTCAAATGATAGACTCCATTGTATCGTCCACCCAGAAGAATTCGGATGTTGTGGGATTGGCCTTGGATCCAGACGACGCCTATAGTTTGGAAAAAGCGGGGAAACGAGCCATTTATATAGGTATTGAAAATGGATACCCCATTGGACAGGATTTATCCAATGTTGAACAGTACTTTAATAAAGGGGTCCGTTACATTACCTTGGTTCATTCATCAAACAATGACTTGGCAGATTCAGCGACGGACCCGAAGGGCGCGGAACATGGTGGTATCAGCGATTTTGGTGCAAAGGTGGTCGCAGAAATGAATCGTCTGGGTATAATGGTAGATGTTTCTCATGGGAACGATAGTGTATTTTATGATGCGGTCAAGATGTCCAAAGCACCTATAATTGCGAGCCATTCCAATGCACGGGCGGTTACAAATCACGAACGGAATATGACGGATGAAATGTTGCAATTAATGGCCGAGAACGGAGGGGTTGTACAATTGACCATGTTGGCGAACTACCTTCGTGAAGCCCCGCCCAATGCGGCGAGGGATTCCGCTATGGCCGCACTTCGGGCCAACATGAAACCTATTGGTGAAATGACCCTGGAAGAGAGGGCCACAATGCGAAAATCGTTCCAAGAACTCAATGAAAAGTACCCTGCACCCCCTGCAACGGTTGAACATGTTGCAGACCATATTGACCATATTGTAAAGATTGCCGGGATCGATCACGTTGGCATTGGCTGTGATTTTGATGGTGGAGGAGGCATAGAAGGGGTTTTTGATGCCAGCGAAGTGATGAACATTACCATTGAACTTGTCAAACGGGGATATACCGAAGAACAGATTGAGAAAATCTGGGGAGGCAATTTAATTCGGGTTTTTAAAGAAGTACAGACCATAGCTGAAAAACTTCAGGCCAGCGAGGCATCCTAACTACACATCGTTTAACCAGTGTTCCGTTCCGTATGTGTTTTATTTCTTTGGGTTCTGGCCATGCGAGTCGGAGCCCATCCGTTGCGCCTATCGCTATGCGAAATTGAATATACCGCCAGCAAACAATCGCTTACAATAACTTTAAAACTCTTTTTAACCGACGTAAACGAGGCCCTGGTCTTTGACCCGTATAGTAAAGAATTGGCTTTCTGCCAACCCAATGAGGCCGCCAAAGCGAATCAGATGTTATTGGACTATCTAAACCAGTTTTTTTACGTAAAAGTGAACAAAAAAAAGGTGGACCTAAAAATTAAGAAAAAGAAACTGGGAGGAGAAGGTGAAAATACCGCACTTTGGATTTACTTTGAATGTACACAAAAAACTCCCTTGACATCTTTGGAGGTAAAAAATGCGGTATTTACGGATTTGTTCTTTGATCAGAACAATATTGTTTATGTCCATGCCAACGGAAAATCCAAAAGTATGATGCTCAACAAGAAAACAGCTGTTCACCAACTAAAGTTCTAATATGCATCCCTTCAAATTTTACCTTCAACTGGGATTTGAGCATATTTCCAATCTAGCGGGCTACGATCATATTCTTTTTTTGGTAGTGCTTTGTGCAGTTTATAAAATTCAGCAATGGCGAAACATTCTTATTTTGGTGACAGCTTTTACCATAGGCCATAGCGTTACCTTGGCATTAGTTTCTTTGGAAATCTTCAGCATTCCTTCCAGCACGATTAAATTCTTGATTCCCACAACTATTTTTATAACGGCGCTGCACAATGTAATAGGGGGAAACCCAAGCAAAATCAAGGTAAATATGTGGAGGAATTACGCCATGGCCCTGTTTTTTGGATTCATACATGGTATGGATTTTTCCAATTATTTTAAAGCGTTGATCATGGGTACTTCTTCCATTTTTGTACCATTGTTGGGTTTCAATCTGGGTATAGAGATCGGACAGCTATTGGTAGTTTTTTCTATAATTGGAATTTCCTTTCTCTTTTTAAATGTGTTTAAAGTAAAGCATAGGGAATGGAACGTTTTTATTTCTGGAGCTGCCGCGGGCATGTCCTTGATTTCAATGTTTGAAAACAAGTTTTGGTAAGGATATTCCCAACTTTTGGATAGAGGTGATTCAAATGTCCTTAGGGGCTAAGAATCGGGTTTTATGATAGTTTTACAGGCTACATCGACCACAGTCCGGCTTACCTACCAACTTGCCCAGTTCATTGGTTTTATAGAGACAACATTCTTGAAAACGGTGTATCAGAATTTTTTTGACTCTTCGGATTCTGGCTTTGACATTGGCAAGACTGATACCCAATGTATTGGCTGCTTCAGAATTTGTTTTTCCTTCTATATAGACCAACGTAACGGTTTTCTGATAATCCTCGGGAAGCTCATTTAGAAAACGGTCAAAACAACAAAAATCAATGTCTTCGGGTGAGAGTTGGGGTTGGATCTGTTCGTTTAGGTCCACATGGGAAGAAGAACCGCGATAATGGTTTATCAATTCGTTTCGGGCAATCTGAAATACCCATGGTTTTATCTTCGCGGTATCTTGTAGTTTCTCCAGATGCTCATGGACTTTGAGAAATGTATTTTGAAAGATATCTTTGGCCACAGCTGCGTCACCCACCCTCTTTTGTATAAAAAGGTAGAGATTAGGACCGAGTTCTCTCCAAACGCCTTCAGTTGTCAGATCCAAATCCGTATAAAATTATTTGTTAACAAAAGTTACATTTTGCACAGTCACAACGTTGACACTCGCAATTGGAAGAACAGTCAATACAAGTACATTTTTGACATTCACATTTTGTGCATACACAGGAATTCTTCATCTTTTTTACATATTTGGTTATAGGTTAGACGCAAAAAAGGGGAAAAGGATACTTTTTATTCTAACTTTTTTTAAAATATTATCGCAATACAATTTCATCGATGGTATTTAAAGTATCTGGATTGATGACCTTCATTTTTACCGATGGTCCATCTACATAGAACAGACATACGGCATTTTCTACACTGAATGCCTTGGTATGGGCGCTCCAGGGCAATACTTCTTGCGCATAATAGGGTGCCCCCGCAGCACCGTTGTTGATTTGGTATATTGGCCTTGAAACCTCTAACTTTTTATAGGGATAATCTTCAGGATATATCGTGACTTTTTCCGTCAATTGCAAGCGATTGTAGTTGTGCTCATCACCTGTCAATATGGCTAAGACCTTCTTACTTTTATTTATCAAAATATCCAAATATTGGTCACGCCGCTGTATAATTCCCTTTTCCAACGGTTTTCCGGCCACAAAAGGTCTTTTTTCATTATTTCCGCTATACCACATGTCATCCCTACTATGCCCTCCATTAGGAAAAGCCGGTGTATGCTGGGTCACAAAAACATGATCTATGGTCGCGTCTTTTTCCAAAGACCTTATGGTATCGTCCAACCAAGCCAATTGTTGGTCCATGATATAACCGTGCAGACCACCAGAGGTAGCCGTGTTCCGAGAAAGGCTAGGGGCGTACCAATAGTCGCTGTTCAAGACCACTACCGCCACATTATCATAGCGATAATGGAAGACATTTTCAGAATATGACGGAAAGTCCATGGTATCCGTATTCGGGTCATATATGCTGCCATCTTCACTTTTAAGGGTCGAAACTGGGTTTACGAATGCCTGTGCAAAAGCCATTTCTGCTGATTCTGTGGCAAACGGGAACTTATCCACAAATCCTTTGCTTCGCCCCGTGCTGTCCCGAAAAATATACCCTAACGCCTCATGGTTTCCCATCCCTACTTGAAAAGGCATATAATGCCAAAAAGGTTCTACTGCCTTTTTCCAGTTGGTGTACTGTACTTGAGTCTCGCTATTTGTTCCTAAATATCCATTGATAAGATCTCCACTGAACTGCATAAAGGCAGCATTGTTTGCATAGGCCACTGCCGCAATTTTTTTCATAATATAGGCATTGGCACCATAAATCTTTCGTTCCCCTCCGCCAGAAGCGTGCCTGCTGTCACTGGTATATGCGAAAACAAAAGGTAGCTTGCTTCCAGGTTTTGGGGCAGTTTTCAAATGGTATTGCTGGGTGAAATCCCCGTACTGAACGGTATAGGTATATTTGGTGTTGGGTAAAAGATTGGCTACCTCTATTTCGTGATATGTGGCCGACGGGCTTGTAATCGTTTTACCATCGATTTGTAATTCTGCCGCTACTGGTAGGGTGGTATTGAACCAAATGGTGGCACTTGTATCGGTAAGCATGTTGACAAAGGGACCTTCATACAGAGCGGGGGCCACGGTAAAAGGACCTTTGCCCTGTAAGGATACTTCACCATCATAGATTACCATGCCTGTTTCATCAGCAAGACGGTAACCTATGGAAAGTCGTTCATTCTCTTGCCAATCCACAAAATCATAAGGATACCGAAAATCACGTTTAATATTGATATCCACTTTGCCGGATTCCAAGGTTTTTACAAACCTGAAAACAGGTAAGGGGTGGGGGGCTTTGCCATAAGGAATCAAGCCATACGTAATGGTTCCCGTGAAATTGCCAAAATCCATTTGTACCCCTTCCTCTGTTCCCTCGGGATTCCCAAAAAACTGTTCCAGCGTATATCTGGGATTATCTTGCGATGCGTAGTAGCGCTGGTCACCTTCCTCCAAAAAGATTCCTGTATCGTCTTTTTGGATATTACTGTAACTTTTTGGGATTTCCAGATTTTGGCCAATAAGAATATTTACCAATAGCAGTAATACGGATAGCACTTGGTTTTTCATGGTATGTTTTTATGGTTTAGATAGCGTTATTCATTAGCATTTGGCACAAATACCTTTAACAATGGTCTGCACCTTGTTCGTTTTGAATCCTTTTGGCAACTTTAATTCTAGCGGTATCCAGTCTTCCATACAATACACGGTCTCACAGTTTTCACAAACAAAATGGGCATGTTCATGTCCTCGCTGTGGGGCGGCTCCAAGAGCGTATTTGGCAGTCCCGGAATGGTCATTGATGCGATGGATAATACCTGCTTGCTCAAAACTTATCAGGTTGCGATATAAGGTGGACTTATCAATTTCATTTACAAATGCGGCTTGTAAATCGCTATAGGATTGGGCATGTTCCAGCTGCATGAAGTGATGGAGCAAGGCCAAGCGAATCTTAGTTTTTTTAAGTCCTTTCTGATTTAAAAGATTTTCGTTGTTAGCGTTTTCCATCAATACTTAATTTATTTGAAACTAATGGCGTTTGCATTTTCTATTCGATAGTATGCGGAATTGGGATCCTTTTCATTTAGATAAAGTTTGCCTTTTATTGAGAGCAATTCGTCCATTACAAAGGACGGTTTTTCGGTAAACTCTAAATCCACTATAGTTTCGGGACCTCCATTACCGCAGAAAAAGCAGGAGGCCATAGGGTTTTTGGACAGGAGGTATACGGACTGTTTTCCGTCCAAGACCAAAAAGTATCCGATAATAGTGACCTGTTTGCCTTCTAGGGTTTTCATTTTATCTGAGAAACTTGCTTGTTGGAATCCTGGAAATATTGCTTCTGGGGAAGGTAGTTCCCAGGAAATTCCTTCAGATAAATCGGACCAGTCCAGCGTTGTTTGTGCCAAAGTCATTTCGGCCATACAAAAGAACAGTATCCACACAAAAAAGCGCATAGTATTATTTTACCAATCTTCCAGAAGCATCGCTCATGATATAATTGCAATGGTCCACATCGTCGGTATTCAAATCCAATACCCCAGAAACCACTACAATTTGATCGGTTCTAAAAGGTGGTTTTTCCTTAAAACTTACTTCGATTATGGTCTCTGGACCAGCTGCACCACAGAAAAAACAGGAAGCCATGGGATTTTGGGAGACCAAGAATATTTCTCCACTTCCAGAAATATCTAAAAAATAACCCTTGATACTTACCCGTTTTCCTTGATAGGAACGTATTTTTTCTCCAAAGGTCGGCATCAAAAAATGGACGCCATACTTTTCATTGAATTCCGCTTCAAAATTAACATCGGCGAAATCTTCCCAGCTTAGTTGTTCCTGGGCCGTAGTGCTCAAATGGACGAACAGAAAAAATGAAAGAAATAAAGAGAATCTAAACATCGGAAAGCGTTTTTGCCACGTTTAACTTAAAAATTGAAAGAGATGCCAATATACTGGCAACAAAGGCCAAAGCCAAAATTATTGCCATAAAATACAATTCCGTTGGTTCTGGACCTCGCACTTGTAACACGTAGCCATAGGCTGCTTGCATATATTGCGAAGCACCCCAAACCCCGATGCGACCCAAAGTCCAACCAAGTACAAATCCTATACAGGCCAGGAACAATCCCTCCATAAGTGCCAGCCCGAGAAGTTCTTGTGGTCGAAGACCGTAAGTTCGCAATAATGCGAGCTCTTGCCTTCTTTCGCGAATGGTTTTAAGAAGACTTATGAAGATACTCAATCCTGAAACCAATAATATGGCCAGGGCAATACCGTTAATAGTGCTCGCTCCGGCACCCAGGAGTCCCATAAGCCGGTTAATCTCAAAACCGGGTAAAGCGGCTTGCATCGTGGTATTTTCGTTGATGAACCGTGGAAGTTGTACCATACCCAATGGGCTTTTGAATTTTATCAAAAGTGAAGTGATTTCCCGGGTTTCATCCTCTTGATGATTTTCGTGTTCCCCGTGGTGGTCATGTCCATCGTGGTCTTCATGTTCGCCATGCCCATGTTCACCCTCTTGGTCATGTTCTTCATGACCTTCCCCCTCATGATCATGCGCCTCCCAAACACTTTCCAAATTAGAGATGAGCAGTTGATCTACAACGGTTCCCGTGGGCTCCAGTATACCCACTACCTCAAAAGGATGGTCCTCATGCCCTTCACCGGCAGACTCTACAAGACCATGAGAACTTATGAAGGTATCTCCCAGTTGAAGATTTAGTTTGGAGCGGGCACTACTACCCACCACTACTTCAAAGGATTTCTGATAAAGACGCCCATCACCCAGGGAGGCTTCATAACTATCCAAATAGTCCGGTTTGGTACCCAAAATACGATATCCTTTGTAATTATCACCGTAGGAAACCGGAATAGCCTCTTCAACAAAGGGATGATTTTGGAGAGTAGCTATTTCTTTAAGCTTTATATTTCCCGTTGGGACATCTACGTGCAATACGGACGAAAGGACCAGTTGTAATGGACTTCCCTTGGCACCAACGACCATATCGAAAGGTGCAATGTTTTTATTGAGCTGTCCGCCAAGTTGACCGCTTAACTGTAAAACAAAAGTGACCAAGGCAACGCTTAAGGTCAAAAGAAGGAGGCTCAGCAAGAGATTGAGCGGCTTGGAAACCATATTTTTAAAAGCAAGATACCCTAGTTTCATAGTTTAATCTGATTTTGAAAATGAGACATCACACGTAAATCATGTGTTATAATGACTAGGCTGCTCTCACATATTTCTGCTTCCTCCTTGAGCAGGTTGACCACTTTTACACAGTTGACATCATCCAAATTGGATGTGGGCTCATCTGCCAAGATTAGTTTGGGCCTATGGATGAGTCCCAGTGCAATGGAAAGCCGCTGTTGCTGTCCCTGGCTCAATGTATTGGTCTTTTTATGGAGATACTCGGTTAGACCTAACCTTTTAGCAAGCTCCTCTCTTCGCCGTTTATCATTAGAATTGGTCGGAAAGCTTTGTCTTAGGCGCAGATTATCCGATACGTTCAAGGAATGGATAAAATGATACTGTTGGAAAATCAAGCCGACATGTTCCCCCCGAAGTTTATACAATTCTTTCCGTGTCAAGGAATTCAATTCGGTTCCTGAAATAGCTATCGAACCTTTTTCAGGCGGAAGAAGCCCGGCCATCATGTAAAGAAGCGTGGTTTTACCTGCTCCTGAAGGTCCCACTACCAACAAATGCTTCCCTGGAGTCAAGGAAATGTCAGGAAACACTAACGCTTCGCTACCATTGTAGGTGTAGGCGAGATTGGTCGTTTCTATCATTCAAAATATTTTGACAAAAATACTTATAAATACAAATGCAACTTGGTTGCATCTAAAAAATAACTTTACCTTTGGCAAAATTTAATCTTTTTTACCTTTGTCTACCTTATAAAATACCGTTAAAAAAGATGGAATTCGTTAAAATGACCTGGACACAAATCACCGTTAAATCAGATTGGTTGGGTATTCTTTCGAGCGGCCTTTGTCTATTGCATTGTTTGGCAACACCTTTTCTGTTCATTATGTACGCAAATGTTGGCGCTCAAGGTGAAACAGTCCATCCCTCATGGTGGGGTTTTCTGGATGTGGTCTTTTTGGTCCTTTCTTTTATTGCGGTGTGCTGGTCAATCCAAAATACTTCCAAAACTTGGGTTGCCTATGCCTTAGGACTTGCATGGCTCCTTTTATCATTTATTGTGCTAAACGAAAAATTTGAATTGTTGCCTTTAGCTGAGGAGGCCATTTATTTTCCAACCTTGAGCTTAATTGGACTTCATATTTATAATCGTCGTTATTGTTACTGTGGGAGTGAGACTTGCTGTGCTGACAATTAAATAATTTTCTTATTTCAATCGATTGGTTTCAGTATTACCTATGATTGGGACTTTAACCTTCGTCCCTTATTGCTATTATCGTTTAACAGGCCATAAAAGGCTTGCATAATCCGTAATGATGTAATTGGTGTTTATGGCTCAAAATAAAACAGATTTATCGGCTTATGTTTGGAAATGTGGAAGGACCATTTCCCCAATTTCACTGATTATTTCGTCCGCTGGCCTCTTACCATACTTTAAGTTCAATATTACATGACTTACCCCATGGGATTCTAAAGATTTCAAATGTGCGACCAAATATTCTGTTCCAGAACGGAAACCCAAGTGTATTGGTGATGGTCTTGTACCAGGGTCATGACAAATATCGATGTAAAGGGATTGCATGAAAGGTTTCCAGTCTTTTTCGTATTTATCCAGTGCTTCCGTCCATTTTTGAATTATCAGTCGAAGGGTTTTGAAGTCGCGCGGATAGTAGAGCCATCCGTTCGAATGCTTTGCAATCCAATCCACTGATTGTCCTGAATGGCCGGTAACCAAAATGGGAGTGTTTTCCTTGTACTTTGGCAACAAATCGATTCCTCCGTTTGTACTGCCGTAAAACGTTGAGGAATGGTAAGGAAAATCTGCTTGTAGTGCCTGGATGTAAAAAAAACTGTCTCTGAACAATTCCGATTTGTGCTCCACATCCTTGCCAAAAGCAGGATATTCAATGGCACGGTCTCCTGAGGCAACCCCTACGATGAGTCTTCCTTTTGAGAGCAGTTGTAGGCTATTTATCGATTTTGCGGTATGAACTGGATGGCGAAATGGTAAAATGATACTTCCTGTACCCAATGCAATGTTGTGGGTATGGTTCATAATGTGGGCCATATAGACCCAAGGGTCATAAAGTTGCCCAGCATCACCAAAGGATGGATCATTAAAGGGGACATCCCTGAACCAAAGGGCCTTAAAGCCCAATTCTTCAGCTCGCTTTGCCAGTTTTTCTTGATTCTTCATTGTTGCCACAGGACCATGGTACGCCTCCAAAGGAAACACAAGTCCTAAAGTCAACTTGCCCTTGTTCGCTATTTTGGAAAGCATATCCATATTAGGCGCCTATTATTCTATTTGTCTCCGAAACTAACTTGTCAATTTTTTCGGCATCATAGGCATCCTTATGGGCATGGGAAAAGTCACCAATATCATTGTCAAAGTATTTCCCGCTACTCCTATCATATTTAGTAAGGACAGCTAGATCAAATACGATATTGGCACCTTTTTCTGCTGAGGACCAATATTGTCCGTAGGCCTCATGGACCATTTTAGTATCCAATAAAGAACCTGGATTTACAGCAATCACGTTTAGGTGCGTCAATTTTTTAGCGAGGTAAAAACTCCACATGGTCAAGGCCAGTTTACTTTGTGCATAGGCATTTGAAGCGGAAAGGGGCTCTTTTCCTGCCAAAGCCTCGATTGATACCGACGACTGTGCTGCTGAGCTCAGGTTTATAATTCTTGGAGAATTACTCTTGGCAAGCAGGGGAAACAGTCCGTTTGTGAGTAGATAGGGAGCGAAATAGTTGACTGCAAACCTTATGTCGAGGTTATCCTTATTTTTCGAAATATGACTTTTGAAGACCCCGGCATTATTTATGATGACATCTATTTTAGGGAACTCTTCCGATAATTGCTTGATAAGGACACGGACATTATTAAAATCCGATAGGTCGCATATGTGACCAATTATCACCTTATTTTCGGTAGAGTTCTGGATTTCAGAAACCGTATTTTTCAATTTTTGGCGATCGCGTCCATGAACCAATACCTTATGTCCTTCCCCGGCAAGTTTGACCGCGGTCAACTTACCTATCCCATCTGTACCTCCTGTTAGTAATATCGTTTTCAAATTAACCTATTTCTTTACTGTAATTCGATTACTGATAGGGTGTGGGGACTATCTGGGAATTTATTGGTCATTTTGGGATGGTCAAAGGCCGTGTCAAAATTCAAGACTATGGCCTTGCCGTCCCTGACAACAACTTCGCTGGGGCCGTCCAAAGCCCCGTCACTTCCATCGGTGTTCCCGTTCTTAGCCAATAGCTCGAGTTTACCGTTCATATCTATTGCATAAACAGCGTTTGCGAAAAGATCAGCGATGTATATTCGGTTGGTATAAGGATCCCATTTCATTCCATCAGTGGCCATCATTCCTTCTGCAAATGGGGTGGTCCTTATCTTTTCGTTGTTCCCGTCCATGGTGGTCCTATGCACGGAGCCTTCTTCCATGATGCCTGTGTACATGTTGCCCAGACCGTCGAAAGTGAGCCCATTGGCACCAAACTTGAGCGATCCATTGGATATAAAGGTTTCGAACAGATGTGGGTCATGGTCATCCTTGGCCAGGTAGGGCGCAATGGCCAATGGTTTCTCTCCATCAAGCTCGGAGAGTCCAACTTTATAGACTCCACTAATATGCCGCCCGTCCTCATGCTCTCCAAGCACGGTATCCGTAATGAAAAGGTCATTACCCTTCCAGGCGACGGCATTTGGGAAGGACATTCCTTTGAGTACAGTTTCCATGCCAACAGGCATACCATCTTCCACGTTAATACGGAGTATCCTTGATTCCCCTCCAAACCATAACTGCATATCAACAACATAAAGGTTTCCATCAGGTCCGAAATCAATACCGAACGGAGCCAGTTTTCCACTGGTCTTGTCCATCTGTTCTGATTTAAACGTGTACCAGACCGTAAGTTTGTTTTCTTTATCTATCTTTCCGATGGTCGGCATTGCAGGTTTTTCCATTAGCCCAGCTTCCATAAGCACCTCATTGTGTAAGTTGGCCGATGTGAAATAGATGTTGCCATCATCATCCATAGTGCCACTTGCGGGGGAGTTAAAAGTTTCGGGTAGTTCTAAAAACAGCTTCGTAGTATATTCTTTTGTTTTAGGCGATTGCGGGGCTTCTAGTGTTTTGGAATTGGTATGTTCTTTACAACTTTGGGTGAAAAGGAAAATCAACAAAAGCATTAGATGGATTTTTTTCATAATTCTGTTTCTTGGCTTTGTCCTAGGACAATCGATTTTAAACTGATTTTGTATTGTGAAATTTTTCTTCTAATGTTTATAAGATAATATTTAGGTCTATAAAATATTGATTACTAAACAGTTAGTGAATTTTAAATTTTTTGTCTCCTATTTCTACAGTATTCGGAGCCTTATATTTTAGCTTGAACGCAAAAGGTAACTGAGCCAAAATTTAATTTTACTTTATTTTTTTGATTAATACTATATTTTTTATAGTTACAAAATTATTTATAGTTTTTTATTTTTGCAATAACGGTCAAGAATGATAGTATCTATTTTATGAAACAAAAAACAATCCCTAAGTTGGTGTTTAAAGGCGTTGCATATCCTTGCTGTACAAGTTTGACCATGGGTATTATAGGAGGAAAATGGAAAACGGTAATACTTTTCCATTTGATAAATGATAAGCTGAGATATAATCAATTGCGCAAATTAATGCCTACAGTTACAGAAAGGACATTGAGTTTGCAACTAAGGGCACTAGAAGGGGATGGCCTCATTGTAAGAAACGTATATACCTCTAAACCACCTCTGAAGGTTGAATACGCTCTAACGAATTTTGGAAAGACGTTAATACCCTTGTTGTAATCCATTGCAGACTGGGGCGATTTGGTCGCCGAAAACCACTCCGATTAGTTTTGAGCGACTTTCCTTTAAGTATATTTGCTCCCTTCATTTCACGTCCCGCTATCCGCCTTTCGCGTGAAGCGCGTTTGATTTTGAGAGAACCTCTTCGATGTAACAAGAATGCAGGAACCCTGACGGAGTG
>NZ_CAKZYF010000002.1 GCF_937884665.1 uncultured Allomuricauda sp.
GACCATAAGGATTTCATTTATCGGTTTTTCCCCCAACGAACAAACCGTGCAACTTTCAGGTTCAGCGGTAGAACTCAACGTAGTTTTACAAGAAAGTGGCCAACAACTGGACGAAGTGGTGATAACGGCCTCATCCACGTTTAGATCGCAGAAACAAGCGCCTTTGTCCATTAGCTCAAAAAAGATGGCGGAAATCACAAAACTATCAGCGAATAGCCAAGCCGACATTCTTCGCGATGTACCTGGTATTACCGCTGAAGGTGGTGGTGGTGAAACGGCAACAAATTTGTTTGTAAGAGGTCTTCCCTCAGGAGGTCAATATGTTTTTAATCCGCTGCAATATGACGGGATGCCCTTAATGAGCACCTTTGGATTGAACTCCTCAGCGCATGATGTATATGCCCGTCCTGATATTGGGTTCAAAGGTGTTGAATTTGTTCGAGGAGGTGCAGCCGTACTTTATGGCGCCGGTTCCGTTGCAGGGATTATCAATTATACCAGTAAAACGGGAGATACCAATCCAGGTAATATCATCAATGTGGAATGGGGAAGTCGGGGCCGTTTAAAAACCGATTTTTACACCGGAGGTCGAATCGGAGGTGAAGATTCCAATACCTTTTACGCCTTTACGGGATTTGTTCGAAAAGACGATGGCCCGATAGAGACGGGCCTACCAACCCGCGGGGTACAGTTTAGGGGCAATATCAAAAAACGGTTTGAGAAAGGTTCCTTTACAGTTCACGGACAATTTATTGATGACAATGCCCAGTTCTTTCTGCCTTTGCCATTGGAAGGTGGTTCAAGGGAGCGCATAGCAGGAAATGATGGGGAAGACGTTGAACAGCTACTTTCGGGTGAGCTGGCCGAAACATCTTTCCTGACCCCCGGTGGGGTGTATAAGAGTCCCATTGAGGACGGGGTATCCACACAAGGGGGGTATGTAATGGGTGAATTTCTTTATAATTTTTCAGAAGACCTTCGCTTTAAATCCAAGATACGGTATGCCAACTATAAACATGATTTCGCTTTGTACGTTGGAGGCGATGGAGACTTCGGAAACCCGATAGCGTTGTCCGATTACGTTTCTGAAATCGCTCCCGGTAATCAAGGATTTGTCGCAACCTATCAAGGGGGCAGCGGGGCACAAATCAGTGACACCGACCTCGTGGTTGAAAACCTGCATATCGACCGATTAAGACCTATGACGGACTATTCCGGAGAGGTCAACCTTATTTATAAAACGCCGAATAGAAATCACACCTTTACCTTAGGAAGTTTTCTATCGCGGACCGAGGCGGAGGACGTCAACTTTCAATACAGGGTGCTTTCTGAATTCAACAATAATCCACGTTTGGTAAATCTCAGCTTTACAGATGGAACTGGGGGCAATGTGATTTTCTCTGAAGGCGGTCTTTACAATAGAATTGGAATGACCACCAATCGCTTTTTAGAACAGAGTCGTACCGCCTTCTATATAACGGATGAAATGATTTTTGATAGATGGCGCTTCGATGTGGGAATACGTGTGGAAACAACTTCAGGTGTTTTTAGTGATGGGGGCTTGGAAGAAACCCAGGTTTATGACAATCCTGATTTGACCCCTGAGCTGAGCAATGTGCAGTTTGCAGATGGCAGTTTTACCCGAGCTGAAATCAATGCGACGGACTGGGCCGTTTCTTTGGCAGGGCTTTACGAATTAACGGAGACCACCAATCTGTACGCTAACTTTTCCAGAGGATTCTTTTTTCCCCAACAACGAGGGTTCGCTCCTGTTCCCGGTATACGCGAATCCAACTATGAATCGGAGACCATAATACAGGGAGAATTAGGGGCCAAATTTGGAACATCTGCCTTTTCTGGGTCCGTTGCAGGCTATTTTGTGAACCTAAGCGATAGAATCCGAATAGATCAGGCCATAGTAGGTGGACAGTTGGTTGACCAAGGCAGAAGTGAACAGACCACCAGAACCTTTGGGCTGGAAGCTACATGGAGTTACAGATTTTTGGAAAGCTGGAGTTTAAACGGAACAGCGACCTACCAAGACCATGAGATTTCCAAAAATGAGACCACAGATTTGACCAATGGAGATGTTTCGACCATCAATGAAGGTAATGAAATCGGTAGGCAGCCCAACTTTTTGGGAAGTCTTTCCTTAAACTTCGATGATAAAGGGTTCGATGCCAATTTTACGTTGAACCATACTGGAAACAAATTCACGGACGATAGCAATAATGTGGAACTCGATGCTATTACCATAGCGCGACTGGGGGCGGGTTATACGTTCAGGACAGAAGATGTAAACGCTCTCCGATTGGGCTTCTCAGTATTCAATCTGTTCGATAGCGATGGTTTGACAGAGGGTAACCCAAGAGCAGGTATCGCTGGTCAATCTGCTGATGGGGAATTCTTCTTTGGAAGACCGATTCTTCCCAGACGTTTTTTCCTTACCGCTACATTTAATTTTTAGAAGGCAAAAAAATAGTTTAAGTTAGTTTGTAGTTCAAGCGGTGTATTGGCGGTGAAAGCCGCCAATACATTTTTAAAAGGTATCCATGAGAGAAGAACTGATCAATAGCGCCAAAAAAGTTTTGGACAATAACTTTCAAGAAGGAGGGTTTACCATACCCAGTAAAGGGCTGTATCCCTTTCAATGGAAATGGGATTCCGGATTCATTGCTTTGGGCTACGCGCACTATAATGTGCATAGGGCCAAACGCGAAATAAAAACATTATTGGATGCCCAGTGGGAAAACGGTTTTATTCCACATATCATTTTTCACAATGACAGCGACACCTACTTTCCAGGACCTGATTTTCACAAGTCCCATTTGCATCCAAAGGCATCCAAAAAGTTTCGTTCTACTGGAATGACACAACCTCCGGTCACCGGTTTTGTCTTACAACGCTTGCTTGAGATAATCGGGGACGATTTTATGCCGTTTATCCAGTCGCATATTGACCAAGTTTATCAAAATCACGTTTACTTCTACGAAAATAGGGATATAAAAGATGAAGGTTTGGTCTACATCTACCACAATTGGGAATCGGGTACAGATAATTCTCCCATGTGGGACGACATTTGGGCCACCATGAATTCGCCGGAATATGAATTTGAACGAAGGGACACCACTCACGTGGATCCAGCGCAAAGACCTTCAAAAAGAGAATACGACCACTATCTTCATATCATTGAAATTGCTAAAAAACACAATTACGATGATACAAGGATTTCGGAACACTCACCTTTTTTGGTATTGGACCCCCTTTTTAATGCCATGCTTATAAAATCTAATGAAGCCTTGATCCATCTGTATGGCCTTCTCGGAGATAACCAGGATAAAATAGCTTACTTACAAGCCAAACAAAAACTAGGCATTCAAAGTTTTAACAGGAAATTGTTCAATAAAAAATTAGGGGTTTACGTGCATTATGACCTTAAAGCCGATGAACAGATAGCTTATGTATCCTCATCTTCATTTTCACCGCTTTTTGCAGGAATTCCCGATAGTGCGCGCGCTGAAAGTATGGTACAGACCATGTTGGAAAAATTTGGCGGGGAAGGAAAATACCTCTGTGCGTCCTTTGATCCCACACATGAACGATTCAACCCTCAAAAGTATTGGCGAGGACCTATTTGGATCAATATGAATTGGATGATTCACCATGGTCTTAAAAGGTATGGATACAAAGAATTGGCCAATAGAATCAAAAGGGACTCTTTGGAACTAATAGAAAATAATGGTTTCTACGAATACTTTGATGCCAGAAAATCAAATGCCAAGGCCCAAAAGAGTGGATATGGAGGAAATAATTTTTCGTGGAGTGCCGCCCTGCTCATCGATTTTCTAAATGATGGAGACTGACCTGCCCATGGATTTTGACTTTGCCAAAGATTATGTGTTGGAAAATAAGAGGACAAGACTGGAACCTTTGCAAATGGGACATGAAAAAGGATTGGTCAACGTTGCTTCCGAGGAAGAGGTTTGGACATATTTTTTAGGGAAATCAAATGGCAAAGCCAATTTTGGGAAGTATATTTTAGACACACAAAAAGCTCGGGCAATGCAAAAGGAATACGCTTTTGCAGTTTACGATAAAGCCAGAGGACTTTATGCTGGAAGCACGCGCTTTTTTGATTTTGACAAGGACCTTAACACGGTAAGATTGGGATATACTTGGTACGGTAAAAGTTATTGGGGTACCGGGCTAAATAAGAATTGCAAGTTTCTATTGTTTCAGTTTGCATTTGAACAGATGGAAGTAGAGCGTGTGGGGCTAGGCGCCCATGCTGAAAATGTAAGAAGCATTTCGGCCATGGAAAGTGTTGGATGCAAAAGGGAAGGAGTTGTACGAAATCTTTTTCCTTCCATTCACAAAGAAGGACGGGCTGATGCCGTGCTGCTGGGAATCTTAAAGGATGAATGGTTCCAGTACGCAAAAAACGACCTAAACCAACGATTATGAATTATATCGATTACATCATCATTATCGTGTATCTGATTGCCTTTCTGGGAATCGGCTACTTCTTTAAGGAAAATAAAAGTTCAGGGGATTACTTTCTGGGAGGGCGGAGTATGGGATGGCTCCCGCTGAGTCTATCGACCATGGCCACCCAGCTTTCGGCCATCAGCTTCATTTCCGCACCTGCTTTCGTAGGATTGAAAGATGGTGGGGGACTGCAATGGCTTACCTATGAATTTGGAGTGCCTTTGGCCATGGCATTCTTGATGGTTGCCTTGATTCCAACCCTGTACAAATCCGGAATAGTCAGTGTTTACGAATACCTTGAAAAACGCTTTGATGCTTCTTCACGATTACTGATAAGCTTCGTTTTTCAAATAAGTCGCTCCGTTGCTACAGGGGTTATGGTCTACACCATGGCCTTAATTCTCCAAGCGACAATCGGGATCGATTTCTGGATTTCTGTCCTGATCATTGGGGTAATCACGTTGATATATTCGTTCCAAGGGGGCATGAAGGCAGTTATTTGGGGCGATGTGATACAAATGATCATTCTCTTTTTGGGAATCGTTATTTGCCTCGTCTACGGTATTAGCGAATTGGGTGGTTTTGAGAACTTCCTGACCCATGTGGACAAAGAGAGAATAACAGCTGTGGATTTCACCAAATGGGGTTTCAACAATGCCGATAAAAACGACGAGTTTGGTTTTTGGCCCATGGTTATAGGAGGCTTCTTTCTCTATGCGTCATATTATGGTACCGACCAGACACAATCGCAGCGTTTGCTTTCTGCTAAGGGCATGCCCACAATCAAAAAATTATTATTGGCCAATGGGCTGTTTCGTTTTCCCTTAACCTTGACCTATTGTATTATGGGCTTGGTCTTAGGGACTTTATTGGTTCAAGATTTGGGTTTTCAGGAAATGATGGAATCCGTGTACCAAGCCAATATTGGTTCCTTGGAAGGAAAAAAAGCAGATTTGATGGTTCCGGTATTTATCATCAATTACCTTCCCAACGGGATAATCGGAATTCTTATAGTGGCGATAATGTCCGCGGCCATGTCTTCTCTAAGTTCAACGGTAAATTCGCTTTCGGCGGTAACTATGGAGGATTTTGTAAAACGCTATAAACCGGATATGAACGATTCCAAATACGTGCTCACGTCAAGGTTGCTATCGCTGTTTTGGGGATTGGTTTGTTTGTTCTTCGCGTTTTTTGCAGGCAGTATTGAGGGTACTGTGATTGAAGTGATCAATAAAATCAGTTCTGTGTTCTATGGTCCTATTTTAGCAGGATTCGTCCTGGCCATCCTTACTAAAAAGACCCATGCCCTGGGTGCCAATATCGGTATTGTTACCGGGGTACTGTTCAACATATATTTATGGCTTTATGTGCCAGATGTTTTTTGGTTCTGGTGGAACGCCATAGGTTGTGTTGTAACCATTATAGTGGCCATAATTGTAAGTCTTTTGGTCAAGAGGAAGATCAATAAAGGATTGGAAGTGGTATATTCCCCATCTAAAAAAGAGGTTGGACTATTGCTTGGATTTTTTGCTTTTATTGTGGTGTTGAGTATTTATATGCCCAAACTTCTTTCCTAGTTATAAAAGGATATAGCGATTAAAATTTCTTCAAACTGGGGTATATTTAGATGTTATTGCAATCCAGAAATATGAAAGTACATACACCTAGAGTCTTTGCCGTTTATATGCTCTTATTCTCCTCAATTTCGGCCTTAGGTCAACAGGAAGAGCAAATATATACACGACCTCCGTATTTAACATCAGGAGATACAGTGGCGATAGTAGCCCCGGCAGGTATACTCAAAAACCGTGAAAAGAGTATTTCAAAAGCTATGGAGATTTTATCTTCCTGGGGATTGCATCCTGTTCTGGGCAAACATCTCTACACTAAGAACAATCACTTTGCGGGTACCGATTCGCAAAGAGCGGCGGATTTTCAAAATGCAATGGATGACCCAAGGGTTAAGGCCATTTGGTGCGCTAGGGGAGGGTATGGTTCTATGCGGATATTGGATAAGTTGGATTTCACCAAATTTAAGAAGTATCCAAAATGGGTGGTTGGATTTTCAGATATAACGGCTTTCCATGGGAAACTTGATCGCTTGGGTATCCAAAGTATACATGGTATGATGGCCGCAGGGCTTGATTTAAGTCAAGATATTTCCCATGAAACACAAGAAAATATCGATACGCTCAAGAAAGCACTCTTTGGCCAGCCGTTGCAATACCGGTTGAATTCTTCTCCTTTTAATAAAAAAGGCATTGCAAAAGGAGTTATCGTTGGAGGTAATCTTTCCCTGCTTCAAGCGTGTCTTCAATCCGATGCCAACTTGGATACAGCAGGTAAAATTCTCTTTATTGAAGAGATTGGTGAATATAGATATAGCATTGATAGGATGTTATATAGTCTTAAGCGAGCGGGGTATTTTGATGGGCTTGCCGCCTTGGTGGTGGGGGAAATC
Organism: uncultured Allomuricauda sp.; assembly: GCF_937884665.1. Classification (GTDB taxonomy): domain Bacteria; phylum Bacteroidota; class Bacteroidia; order Flavobacteriales; family Flavobacteriaceae; genus Flagellimonas. The sequence continues at coordinate 6,950 of NZ_CAKZYF010000002.1, forward strand.
AGTAAAGTGAGAGCGAACACCACGCCATTCGGGATGTCAAATGAAGAACTTATTTTGGACGTGGTCAAGGAGTGTGACTTTCCCGTACTTTTTCATTTTCCAGCGGGACATGGGGATAAAAATAGATCTATGGTTTTTGGTGAAAAAGTAACTCTTGACGTAGGAGTGAACCAATCCACGATAACTTTCGAGAAATAGAATTGATGAAATTTGTCCTCGCTCCCGATAAATACAAAGGCTCACTTTCTGGAGAACAATTTTGCGATGCTGTGGAGCAGGGTATTAAAAGCGTATTTCCAAAAGCCGAAATCCTTAAAAAACCACTGGCTGATGGCGGGGATGGTACCATTGAAGTAGTGAAGCAATATTTAAATGCAAGTGAAGTTGAGGTTGACGTGAAAAACCCCCTTTTTAAGGACATAACTGCGAGCTATCTCTTCTCTAAGGAAAAAAAGACAGCGTTTATCGAAATGTCCGAAGCTTCGGGATATAAATTGCTTTCCAAGACGGAGTTGAACTGTATGAATACCACAAGCCTGGGTACCGGTCAATTGATAAAGGACGCCTTGGACAGAGGGTCAGAACAAATCGTTCTGGGAATTGGAGGAAGCGCTACCAACGATGGCGGAATGGGTATGGCCGTCGCTTTGGGCTATCAATTTTTCGATGCAGATGGGAATGAAGTGGAACCTATCGGAAGGAACCTTGGCAAAATCAGCAGTATTGAACGAGAATTTCGTCATTCCAAAATAAAGGATGTTGATTTTAAGGTAGCGTGCGATGTTAAAAATCCCTTGTACGGAAAACAAGGTGCAGCCTATGTATATGGCCCCCAAAAAGGAGCTTCAAAGAAGGAAATAGCACTTTTAGATGCGGGATTGGAGAATTTTGCCCAAGTTATTCTTAAAGAGTTTGGGAGAGATGTTCAAGATATTCCAGGCGCGGGAGCAGCAGGGGGCCTGGGAGCAGGGGCCATGGTTTTTTTGGATGCAAGCCTTACTTCTGGAATTGACTTGATCAAGGAAATGGCCCAATTTGAAGAAGCCATCCAAAATGCCAATTGGATCATAACTGGGGAAGGACAGTTGGATAGTCAGACCCTTTCAGGCAAAACGATTGATGGGGTCATCCATTCAGCTCAAAAATATCATATCCCAGTAGCTGCTTTTTGTGGGTCCGTTTCTGTGGACATTCAAAATTTGGATGCCTTGGGATTGGATTATGTGACTTCGATTCTCAATCAACCCGGAACTTTGGAAGATGCCAAGAAAAAGAGTTGTGAAAACCTGGAGATTGCGGCCTATAATTTTGCTAAAGTTTTAAAGGCTCTCCAACCCAAAAGGTGACCTAATCAAAAGGTAACGGATCAGGTTCTAAATAGTGTTGCCTGGCCCGTGGCGAATTGTAGATGTCAAAACCATAGTGCGTGGCCATGATCTGTTTAAAGTTATTCTTTAGTCTAGAGTTGTTTTTGATAAAAGTTTGAAAATTTTTGGACGTGTCTTTGCGCATAAAATGATAAACCGCGCGAACAGCTGCCACCGTCAAGGTTTTATTGAATTTTTCTGGGACGCCTAATTTTAAGGTATACGATTGAATTTGAGAAACTATATTCGAGATGGCTTTTTCTATGCCGTACTGTTCAATATGGATCCAAGCCAATCGGATGTGGGCCTCGTGCGTAAAAAGCGCTGGAGGTAATTCGCCAGTTTCAAACTTCTTTTCAAACGCTACATCAGTCATCGCTCATTAGTATTTTTTGTGCATTTTAAATTCCAATGCCGTCTTTACTGTCGGCCATTCACTTTTCAGGATTGAAAAGATAACGGTATCTCGTATGTTTCCCATCCTATCAATACGATGGTTCCGTAGGATTCCATCTTGTATGGCGCCCAACCTTAAAAAGGCGTTTCTTGAGGGAAAATTGAAAAAGTTCGTTTTAAACTCAACGGCAATGGCATCCAACGTTTCAAAGGCGTGTTGAAGTAAAAGATATTTGCATTCCGTGTTGATGCCGGTTCGCTGAACGCTTTGGGAATACCATGTATAGCCAATTTCCACTCGGCGATTTGGAGCGTCCACACTACAAAAACGTGTGGACCCCACTACTTTTCCTGTTGCTTTTTCAACAATAACAAAGGGTAAGGCCAGACCTTCCGATTTCTGTTTTAGTGCAAAACCCATATAGCTATCCAGGGTGTCTGATGAGGGAACGGAGGTATACCACAATTCCCAGAGTTTACCATCCGAAGCAGCGTCCAATACCTCACTTTTATGTGATTCGGTGAGGGGGAGCAATTTTACGAAATTGCCTTCAAGTTCAACTGGGCTCAACCATTTAGCCATAACCTAGATTTTGATGTTCAAATATAACGGGATTTTAAAGTAGGTTGTTCATAGAACTTTACTTTTGGGACACGAATGGTGAACTGCGGAACATGGAACAGAATATTGGATTAGTGACCTTAGTTGTACATGAGTATGACGAAGCTATAGCCTTTTATACCCAAAAAATGAATTTTGATTTGGTAGAGGATACCGCTATCTCCGAAGATAAGCGGTGGGTGGTAGTTAGACCCAAAAGCTCAAGAGGGAGCGGATTGCTTTTGGCCAAAGCAGTAAAGGAAGAACAGATTAAAAGTATTGGAAATCAGACTGGGGGAAGGGTGTTTTTGTTTTTACAAACCGACGACTTTTGGCGAGATTACGAAAATATGAATCAACGAGGAGTCTGTTTTTTGGAGGAGCCCAGAGAAGAATTATATGGTACCGTTGTGGTTTTTGAAGATCTGTACGGCAACCGATGGGATTTGTTGGAACTGAAAAAATAGGGAAATCCTATTTTCTATCCTTTAACCGGTACATAAATTTATGACCACTCCATTGGTCGTCTATGGCTGCGACTTTTGTGTCTACCAAACCCTGTTCCTGCCCACTTTTCATTACATTGAACTTGTCGATTTCGGTAGGAATTTGAGCGGTTTTTTTGGGCCAACTTATCCATACTATACCACTCTTTTTTAAATTGGATTTTGCTTGAAGAAGGTTTGATTCAAGTTCGTCTTGGGTCCTGGCAAAAATGTGGATAAAATCAACCTCCACTTTTTCAGATGAATCGATAAAGACCACATCATCCGGAAAATCGTGAAAAAAATCAAGGTAGGGTTTCGGAGAATTGAATATTTGAACCAAAAATCCAGCTTTGATCCCTAATTTTCTGGCCAATGGAGTTCCTGAATAGCCTGTATTGCTCATATAGATTTTCCTTCAAAGTACAATAAAACATCTACAGAGTATAGAACTTTGCAAATTTTAGTAACATAGCCAGCAAAATTCTTTAAGCTAAAGAATGTGTGTTAACGGTTTATTTTTCACAATAAAATTGGTTTTAAAATATCGTTTAACTATTTTTAATAATACTTAAACAAAAAAAGATGTTTGGACTATTTAAGAAAAAAACAGAAAAAGAAAAACTACAAGAAAAATATGCCAAACTTATGAAGGAAGCGCACAGCCTTTCCACCACAGATAGAAAGATGAGCGACCAAAAGACTTATGAGGCAGAAGAAGTGATGAAACAAATAGAGAAGTTGGATTAGTCCTATTTTCTGAAAATTCTATTGACTAAGTATCGTTTCGAGCTTGGACATCATTTCGCCCAGTTTTTCAATCTCATGGAAATTGATCTGTAAAGAATCGGCATCGGGTCTTTTAAAACAAATCGCATTGGCGTATGGTTTACGATGAATTTCCATCGGAACAGAATATGCTTTTTTTCACGTATTTTTTGTTTTAATCCTTCCAAACTGAGAAAATCTACATGGGTGTATCCGGGTTTTTTAAATAGCTCTCCTTTGCTGGCGAGACAGTGAAGTTGGGGAAAATTAACCCCGGCTATCAAAGATGCTTCCACTGAGAGCCAATATCTGGGATTGATTTCTATGACCTTAAACTGTCCATCTTTGGTATCATACCTTAAATCGATATGGGCAATTCCGGACCAATTGAGAGATTCGACCAACACCTTAACCACCTTGTATAACCTGGGTTCGTCAAGAAACTTCAGTCCGTTGGCCGGTTGAAACTTATTTTTCGCCCAAGAGTTTCCTTTTTGAATTGTACTGGCCAAAATAACGCCCTCTTTGCTCAGGATGCTGCAATCTATGTCGAATCCCTCTATATATTCTTGAATGATTTGTTTACAAAGAATACCGTTTTGTGAGAAAAAGGTTTTACAGGCCGTCCGGTCCTTAAAAACATGGATGTGTTCACCTCCACCAAAACCTATAGCGGGTTTACTAATTACTGGAAAAGTAAGTTGGTCCACTTTTTCTAAATCGGAAGTGGTACTGACCACCACACTTAAAGGGCCAGGTAGCCCATAAGAAAGTAAATGTTGGGATAACAGACCTTTGTCCAAAGCCGTATCAAATTCCTGAAGGGAAGGCAATAGAACCAATTTATTCCTCGCGTCCAGAATTAGATGCTGATAAGTGATTATTTTTTGGATACCCGATTCACCTATCGGCATTATAAAATCAATTTCATTTTTTTCCACTTCCTTGTTAATAGTACTTATCCAGTCTTCGGGACGGTCCGTAGGAGGGTAAAATGAAAAACTTTGGATTAACCTGGAAAACCGCATCGGTTTTTTCCGCTCACTGCAAATCACATGGATTGACGCTCCTGAACAGGACGCTAAACAATTCACCACATGCATGAGCAAGAGGTTTTCCCCATCGGGAATAAGAATGGAAAAAGAAGATTTAGGCATCATGGTCCATAACGGGATCAAAAGTGATTTTGGTTTTTTTTCCTTTGTTCCAAAGCATAGGAATGAAAAAGAGGATTGCTATCCAGGTCAAGGAAATATGTATGGCATCCATAACACCTCCATCAAAAAGATAACGTACAAGAAGGTCCATAAAAAATAGGAGAACAAAAAAATTGCTGCTGGATAACAACAGCACACGCACCCCTTGCCAGTTGTAACTTATTTTTTTGGCTATATGGACTTCGAGCCAATTTTGGTCGGCCTCACGATTTTCTGACCATAGGATTGTGTTGTTAAAATTTAAAAAACGAAGCCCTCTTTTAAGGAGAGCCCAATTTTTTTCATCCAAGTAGACCCGTATCTTTTCTTTGGGCCAATTCACAAACAGCAATAACGCCAGTACAATATCTTCGTAAAAATGACCGAAGCGATGTGCAGTCATGGTGTACAAGAGGGAATGGAAAAGGACTATGGTCCATACCGCAATTTTATGTGTTTTTTTGAATAGTAGCATGATGGCGATTGCAAATTCGACCAGCATGGAACCTATAGATAAAAACTGGGCAAAGATTAAATCGGGAAAATTCTTGGATAAGGAGATAAAGAGTTGGTTTTCCCGGCCATTGGCTAACCAGTTTTGCATAAACTGCCCGTTCCACCAATCGATTTGTGGTACTTTATTGATCAATGCGCCCAGATATACCAAACTCAACTGTACATAGAGCAACCAGGGGTCGTGTTTCTTATCGGTCAAGCCGGACAAAAGAAAAAAACAACCACAGATAAAAAGATGATTTCTGAATACGGGTTTGGATGAAAGCATTATCGTAATGGTCACCACCCCCAGGGCAATTGCCATGGTCCTGACCCGAAAGTTGAAAACCAGCAACAGGCCCGAAGCTAAGAATATGGTCTTGGCAATACTCTTGAAGACCCCTGGAATTAGTAGAAATCTATCAAGGAATCCCATAAACGGGATATGTGGGTCTGATATATGACCAAAAAAGCCATAGATGCAAAGTAAGGCAAACAACAATTTGCACATAAGAAGAAGATTGGGCAGCATCTCAGTGTCCACCACCCGTAATGGGAAAAAAGGGGCTCGTGTAAATGCAGTTATTTTTTTGAAAAACGCCATATTTTTTCTTCATGTCCGTTTGTGGAATAGCGCACGCAAACTTCAGCTCTGTCTTTGGCACCATACGTGGTTTCGTATTGTTCAATAATGTTAAAAACATTGTGGATTGCCCTTGGTTCCCAGCCTTTTCCCTTATAGTGATATCGTTGTTCAATTTCTTTTTCAGATAAAGGAGCATCGTTAACTTTCACAGTTATCTCATAATGGGAGTGTTCGTCATAGGGGGCCCAACAAAAAAAGCGTTCAGGAATAAAACGCGCATAGATAATAGATACGACCTGTAGGGTCAAAAACACAATGCCCAAAATGTATTTGTTTTTCATACGGTTTTTAGGAAACTCAGAAGGATTTAGTGTTTATAGCTTGTTTTTTAGTATAATTTTAAGATTTAACCTCTAAATCCCAAAGGGAACCGTATTTAAATTCTACGAATTCCAAAAATAATCGGTGTGTGTTCAACCGCGCTATCCGTTTACAAACGAAAGCAAATGATTATTATACGGGTCTAGCCCTTTAAGGTCATTAGTTTTACTACGTCAAAAGATACATTTTGATGGTATTAACTGTTTTAACGCTAAAATTAAAAGTATGAATGCACTCAAAAACAAAGTACAGTTGATTGGAAATTTAGGAAACGACCCAGAAATTATTGCCATGGAAAATGGCAGCAAACTTGCCAAATTTTCAATGGCCACCAACGAAAGTTATAAAAATGCGAGTGGAGAACGGGTAACAGAGACCCAATGGCACAATATTGTTGCCTGGGGGAAAACCGCTGAAATTGCTGAAAATTATTTGGTAAAGGGCAAAGAAATTGCCATTGAAGGAAAATTGACTTCTAGAAGTTATGAGACTAAAGATGGGGATAAAAGATACATCACTGAAATTAGGTGTACCGAACTACTAATGTTGGGAAAATAGGCCTGGGTAGATTGTCGATAAAAAGGGACGTCTGTCCCTTTTTGTTTTATTTTTAGGAATTTAACTTTAAATTAAAATAATATTAAGTAACCCTTCTAAATAAATGTTGTCTATTTAATAAATCGTTTTAAAAATGAAACGGAGTTATTTCCTTTTAATGCTGGTTCTGATTGGCTTTATAAAAGAAAGTCGAGGACAAAGTGCTGGAGGAGATTCGCAACTCTTACGATTTTATAAAAACTTAGCTATTCGAGATGCAACTCATGAACAGACCATGAACTTAGGCCATCAGGACGAATTGGATTATTGGGTAGACCAAGAGAACTACGAGCGACAATTGGGAAAATTAAATTTCTCTTTTTATTTGGTCTATATGAAAAGTAAGAAAGAAGCGCACCGAAACTATTTGCAGCATTGTAAATCCAATTGTGAGCATACAGCTATCTACTGGAGCAAAATGAGAAACTATCTGTCCGTTCCTGACTCAGTGGATGTTTTTCAAAAATATGCTGGGAAATGGGCCCAATCTTCCAATTTTAAAAATAAATAAAAACCACCTAAAGTAGGGTTGAGGTGGTTTAAGCAACGTTCTTTAAGATATCATAACAGGGACAGCGCTTACATCGTTTACTCCCCTTTTTTTTATACTTCTTACAACATTTGGTCTTACAACCATTAAGAAGTAAGGATTTCAATAAAGCTTTGTCGTCTTTTCTTTTCCTTTTTTTAGACTTCCCCATTAAACCTACTTAATGGGTTAAAAGTACTATTTTGAGCGAATTTGAACTAATTTGCTCTTCTAATCCCCAACGGTGTCAGAAGCTGCACTTTCAACTGTAATTTGCTGAACGTCCCTATCAAAAAGATATAGCCCTCCCTTATCATTTCCGATAAGATTGATTTTGTCCAGAATGGTCCTGGCCAAGGCTTCTTCCTCAATTTGTTCCGCGACATACCATTGCAAAAAATTGTGAGTTGCATAGTCTTTTTCCTCTAGGGTAACATGTACCAAATCGTTTATACTATTGGATACAAAAATCTCGTGATCGTAAAGTTCCTGGAACATATTTTGAAAAGAACCGAAATCAGTTTTAGGCGCGGCCAAGTCAGATATCTTCGCATGACCTCCACGTTCATTTACGTACTTAATGAGCTTTAGCATGTGCATGCGTTCCTCATCGGAATGCCCATACATGAATCCTGCTATGCCCTCCAAACCCTTCACCTCTGCCCAAGAGGCCATAGAGAGGTATACTTGTGAAGATTCGGCCTCAATCCGAATTTGCTTATTTAACGCGTCTTCTAATTTTTTTGATAGCATATACTCTTTTTTAAGAGTGTAAAATTACGAAAAGTGATGGACTCTTATCTTCAGAATCAGTCTATATTAGAAACGGAAGGTTATACCCATCGTACCCGGGGCGAAATTTAAATCCCAGCTCAGTTTCTTCTTGGAACCATTGTATTTTTCGTCGTATTTGGAGTCTAAATACCGGTCTATGGATTCAACGATAAAGATACTGAGCAAGGTGCTGAAAGCTACATCTGAGACCCAATGAAAACCGTCCATAATTCGTGCAAAACCTGGAATCATGCCCACCGTGTATATTCCCGCTTTCACCCATTTGCTTTTAAATTGTTTTGCGATCGCATAGGCATTGCTGAACGCCAGAATGGCATGCCCAGACGGAAAAGAGTCGTAATTCCGCACCCTATCCAAGTGAAAGGGATCATAAACACTTGATGCATCTCCGCTCTTGGGTCTTGCGCGACCGATTATCCGTTTGCTTACCTGTTGCAAAAAACCCCCGGCGGTAGCAGAAGCGATGAGCAATACCCCTGTGCGTCTTAACTTTTGATCCTTCGTGAAAAGTCCGGCCAAGTAAATACCTCCAGTAAACATATAATTGTTTTCGGGGCTTCCGTATTCGTTCCCATAATCAATTAGAACATCTGGAACGTCATTATTAAAACCGCCCACCCAGTCATTTATCTCATCGTCAACAGTAAATAGAAATGCAGTGCCCGCGGTTAGATATCCAAAATTTTTCCAATCATTCCCTTTCCAGTGGAATGGACGACTGTAAGCATGGCCGATACCACCAAATATATTCCCTATGTCATACGTGAAATTATTCCAGAGATTTTGTGATTTTTGGATTTCTTGTCCACTTAAGGATATTGTAAAAAGAAGCAGGGCCGAGTAGGTTTTGGCTAGATTCATTGAGGTTTTTTGATATGATGAACTACAAAACTAAGAATAAATATCCTGTGCTAAACGAAAGGTATTGGCATGTGCTTCAATGATAGTTTTGATTTCGGGAGAGTAACCTCCACCCATGCTGCATTGTACAGGTATTCCCATATCAAAGCAGCTTTGCAGCACAAAACGGTCCCTTTCCTTGCAACCCTCCAAACTCATACTCAAGGTGCCAAGCTTATCCGTCGACAATATATCCACGCCGCACAAATAAAAAATGAAGTGGGGTTGTAACTCAAGTAATAGTCTGGGCAGGGTATCTTTCAATATGCGTAAATATTCTTTATCCGCAGTTCCCTTTTCCAAGGAAATATCCAGGTCGGATGTTTCCTTTTTGAACGGATAATTGCTCCGGCCATGCATGGAAAAGGTAAATACGCTATCATCGTTATGAAAAATCTCTGCTGTTCCATTTCCTTGGTGCACATCCAAGTCCACAATCAGGATTTGTCCTATCTGTTTCTTGGTCCGTAGATATTTTGCTCCTATGGCTTGGTCATTGAGCATACAAAAGGCCTCACCTCGATTTGAATAAGCGTGATGTGTTCCGCCTGCAATGTTCATCGCGATTCCGTGTTGCAGTGCAAATTCGCATCCTTTTAGAGTTCCATCGGCAATGATTCGTTCACGCTCAACCAATTCTTTGCTCAACGGGAATCCTATTTTTCGAACCGCACTGGGTTTTATTTTTAGTTCTTTTAGTTCCTTAAAATACTCTGGATCATGTACTGCCAAAATAGGGGTATCGGCTGGAAGACTTGGATTAAAAAAGTTTTCAGGGGTACAAGTGCCTTCATGCAGCAACTGTTTGGGCAGCAGATCATACTTTTCCATGGGAAAGCGGTGGCCTTCCGGTAAAGGGTGCTTGTAGATGGGGTGATGGGCAATTTTAAGCATTAATTGATGGTTTCCCCATTGGGGATGCGGTCTTCATCCGGGTTTAGAAAAACCAATTTACCATCTTCATTGGTTGTCATTAAAATCATGCCTTCACTTTCTACGCCGCGAAGTTTTCTTGGTGCTAGATTTATCAACACGGTCACTTTTTTTCCAATAATTTCTTCTGGTTTAAAACTTTCTGCAATTCCTGAAACAATGGTTCGAGTATCTAGGCCTGTATCTACTTTCAATACCAGAAGTTTATTGGCTTTCGGCATTTTTTCAGCTTCAACTATAGTTCCCACACGCATGTCCATTTTACTGAAATCATCAAAAGTGATGGTGTCTTTTTGGGGTGTGCTCTCTTTTTCCATCTGTGCGTTGCTATTTTTTGTGGTTTCCAGTTTGTCCAGTTGATTTTGAATTTCTGAATCCTCAATTTTTCGAAACAATAATTCACTTTTATTAATGTGATGTCCTGAAGCAATCAATGTCCCTTTGGTGCTTATTTCATTCCACGAGGTCTCAACTTCACTATCTTTTATATTAAGAATGCTTTTTAGCCTATTTGAAGTGAAAGGCAAAAAAGGTTCACTCAGCACAGCAAGTCCGGCGGCTATTTGAAGTGCCACATGCATCACGGTCTTGGTACGGGCTTCATCTGTTTTAATACGTTTCCAGGGTTCTTCATCGGCCAAGTATTTGTTCCCCAAACGAGCTAAGTTAATCAACTCTTGACTGGCCTCCCTGAAACGATATCGTTCTAGGGAATTATCGAGGATTTTTGGAAATTTTGCCAACGCCTTCAATGCCTCTTTGTCCTGTTCGTAGAATTCATTCGGTGTAGGTACCACCCCATCGTAGTACTTATGGGTAAGTACCACAACGCGGTTGATGAAGTTCCCAAAGATGGCCACCAATTCACTGTTGTTGCGCGCCTGGAAATCTTTCCAGGTGAAATCATTGTCCTTGGTCTCTGGTGCATTGGCGGTAAGGGTATAGCGCAGAACATCTTGCATGTTGGGAAAGTCTTCTAAGTATTCATGTAACCAAACTGCCCAGTTTTTTGATGTGGACAGCTTGTTTCCTTCCAAGTTCAAAAACTCGTTGGCGGGTACATTTTCGGGCAATACAAAGTCTCCGTGTGCTTTCAGCATGCTTGGGAAAATGATGCAATGGAAAACGATGTTGTCCTTACCTATAAAATGAAGTAATTTGGTGTCTTTATCCTTCCAGTACGGCTCCCAGTCCTTTCCTTCCCGTTCTGCCCATTCCTTCGTTGAGGAAATGTAACCTATGGGTGCATCGAACCAAACATAAAGTACTTTTCCTTCGGCATCTTTTACGGGAACAGGAATACCCCAATCCAAATCGAGGGAAACGGCCCTGGGTTATAGACCATCATCCAGCCAAGATTTACACTGGCCGTATACGTTGGGTTTCCAATCGGTTTTGTGGCTATCAAGAATCCACTTCTTTAGAAAGCTTTCATATCTATCCAAAGGCAGAAACCAGTGTTTTGTTCTTTTTAAGGTAGGTACTGTGCGGGTGATTGTGGATTTTGGCTTAATGAGGTCGGTGGCATTCAAGGATGAACCACAATTTTCACACTGATCGCCATAGGCTTCCTCATAACCGCATTTTGGACAAGTTCCCACTACAAAGCGATCTGCTAAAAACTGTTGTGCTTTTTCATCAAAAAGTTGCTCTGTGGTCTCTTCTATAAAATCACCTTGGTCATACAACTTTTTAAAAAAGTCAGAAGCGGTTTTATGATGTACTTGGGCAGAAGTCCTTGAATAATTATCGAATGTAATTCCAAAATCAGCAAAGGATTGTTTGATGATTGTATGATATTTATCAATGACCTGCTTGGGAGTTACCCCTTCCTTTTTAGCCTTCATGGGAATGGCCACACCGTGTTCATCACTACCACATATAAAAGCAACATCGTGTCCTTGTAAGCGCAAGTATCGAGCATAAATATCCGCAGGGACATACACTCCGGCCAAATGCCCAATATGGATAGGTCCATTGGTATAAGGTAGCGCAGCAGTAATCGTATATCTTGAGCTAGAAGCGTCTTTGGACATGATGCAGTCAAATTAAGCTTCAAAAATACAGATTTTCATTAGAGTGCAAGATTTTCAACCTGGGTCTTTGAAGCATTGCTTCATCGAAAAAATAAGGAAGCGTAAAATAAAAACGGCAGATACAGGTTCTTTTAAATAGAGTAGAAAAAATCTTACAAAATGAGCACTGGCAAACCAATGAAGTTCAAGAATCTGGAGAAATTACACAAAACCGTGACCACTACAGAAAAACCTGAGGTAACCAAAGTGTATAAGGATAAAAATCACAAAGTGAAAAAAGCTTTGGCCTTTAAAACAGATAAAGACAAGCCCAGGCTAACGTAAAAAGGAAACCTCCGTGAGTACATCCCTAAAATGGGGTGGGTGATGTACCATCGGAGGATTCCAACGTTTTCGTTTTTCCCGTAAGTATTATGAAATCATTACAGATTTGCTCATTCTTTCATCCCCTACTGAGATGCGATAAATATACTTTCCCGTGGATAGACTATCTCTCATGCGCTCCCTAATGTTTATTTCTGCCGAGCCTTCCATCATCATTTCATTAAAGACCGTTCCCACCTTTTGGCCTAAAATATTGAACAGTTCAATATCTACATGTGCCGCAAAAGGCATTTCTAAATAAATATGGGGCGCTCTTGAGTTGGGGTAGAAAGGCCGGTGTACAATGGCCGTTTCAATTTCAGGATTTGGCTCCATACCATCAGGGTCACTTGGAGGGGTGTCCGGTAAAGTAGGCGGATCACTGTCCATAGCAATATCAGGGAAGTCCGTTCCGCTACAATTGAAACCTAGGTTTACCGGATTGTAAGGATGTTCCAAAAGATGCTGTTCTACCAAGGGAATAGGAACGCAGAGCCATTCGGCCAGTACGGTGGCGTATAAATCCCTAAAGTCCATGGTGTATTCCAAATTTCCTCGACCGTTGGGGCTATCCAAAGAAGGATGGTCACCCACAAAGGCGCTTCCATTGAGGCCAGAACCAAAAAACAGCGTAGGTGCAGCTTTTCCGTGGTCTGTTCCCAAGGAACCATTTTCAAATATCCTTCTTCCAAATTCTGAAAAAGTCATACTCAACACTTGGCTGTCTTGTTCGGTAAAGGTCAAATCTTCGTAGAAGTTATTGACGGCAATCGATAAATTGGACATCAACCGTTCATGCGCCAAGGGTTGGTTACCATGGGTATCAAAACCACCCATGGAAATCATGTATACCTTAGTTCCCAAGTTTCCTTTGATCAATCGGGCCAACAAGGCCAACTGTCTTGCAAAACCATTATCCTGATATTCCACTTGGTTTTGACCTCTTTCATACGCTTCGTTGATTTTACCAGCGTACTCATACGTAGTATTTGCCACACCTCGTAAGAACCGAAGTTGGTCGCCATACATACAATCCCCAAAAGGAGCATTCGCAATATCGTAGAAGAAACCGGTTTGTGCAATCTCTTCCAACTGATCGATATTATTGGTAACAAAGGCGTAGTTGGTCTCTTCCCCTTGAAAAACCAAATTCGCAATGCTTCCTATTTGAATAGCGGCCGGTGCTTCCGGCGGATTGATCAAGTAGTCAGGAAAACACTGTTCAAAATGTCTTCCCATCCATCCGGTATTCAGTCCAGAAAAACCAGTGGTTGTCAAATCGGTATTCGCATAAATGTCAGATCCCGTAAAATGGGACAAACTTTGGTTTTGGTACCCTACGCCATGCACGGCTTTGAACTTTCCTTCACCCCAAAGGGATTCCAAGGAATTCATATAAGTAGGGATACCAAAATCGTCGGTAAGCTTTAAAACCTTACTTTCTGGAATGTAAATGTTGGGACGTGCATTCGCATAAGTATCATATTGTTGAACGGGAATTACGGTGCTCAGCCCGTCGTTTCCTCCTGATAGTCGAATCAGTACCAGAATATTATCGGTTTCTCCGTTGGAAATGGCTGCTGTCAACGGAGAGGGTGCCGAAGCTGTCAATAAATTGCTTCCTAAGAACATGGAGCCGGAACCGGCTATTCCCAAAGCTTGAAGAAAAGATCGTCTACTCCAGTTTTTATGTTCTAAATCGTGGCCTTCATGTTCTAGGCCTTTGTGTGGGGAAGTATCTTGTGTGTGGTGAGTATCGCACATAATGGTAGGGGTTATTTAAGTTGAAATTCGGGTTCTCTGACTAAGTGAAGCAGTAATAAATAGACTTGTGTACTGGCATCTTGAAGGGTCATGTTCCACAATCCGGTCTCGTACACATTGTTGTCTTCATAGGGCTCGCGGAAGACCACGATAGCCCTGTCATAGTCGACATCGGTCAATAGACCTTTGGGCAATAATTTATCTATTATGGCCCTGGCTACTATATTTGGATCAGTTTCCGTGGCCCCATTCGCGCCGGTTGCCTCTATACCGAAGGTTCTGAACTGCTCTGGATTAGATTGGAAAAATCCTTGCACAAAAACTTCGGAAGTCAACCAGCGACCAATAATGAAGTTGGTGTTTATCCATTCCCGGTCCCTTTGCCAACCGGCCACATCAAAAGGGTCGAACATTTCCTGTCCAATCAGTCTTGAGGAGTCAACAATGTTTTGGACAATGTTATCGTCATAGGCAAAGTTGGTTTCCTTAACAAGTGCCATATATAAGTCAAAAGGACTTTTAATAATAACCCCTATGGCATTTTCGTCAAAGAAGTGTTGGCTTTTGAACAATTGTCTCAATACTGGGGCCAACTCAAAATTGTTGGCCAAGAAGGTAGCGGCCAAACCAGTAATTATGGTCTGGGCATTTCCCGTTCCATCATCAGAATCTGGATGGATAAAATACTCGTAAAGCTTTTTGCATATAAAATTGGCAATTTCGTTGGGACGTTCATTGAAAAGAATATCGATGGTATCGTCATAACCCCAATTTCCGGTCTGACCAAAAATCGTTTTATTGTCCGTGTTGAACTGTTCGGGATTAAAGGTTACTTGTGTACATCCCACATCTCCGCGGTTGGTGTAACCGGACAGTGACTTTGCTGTCTCGATGATATCTTCTTCCGTGTAATTGTTGCCCTCTCCCAGAGTAAACAGTTCATATAGCTCACGGGCATAGTTTTCGTTGGGATTGTTCCCCCGGTTCCTAGCGCCATCCAAATAATAGAGCATCGCGCTGGTGAGCCCAATTTCACTGACAAAGGTTTTGAAGTTACCAATAGCATTTCGTTGTAGGCAATTGATATAATAATAAAGAAAGGAATTACATCGGTACACATCAATTTCGGTCACAAAATGATTGTGCCAAAAGAAACTAAGGCGGTCTCTCAAATTATTGTTCAAGAGCGCATTACCGTAAGCAATTTCAAATTCTTCTTGTTGGGCGCGACGAACTTGTCGTGCAAGGTCATCGTCTTCAGGATAATTGTCGTTGTTCCAGTCCGCCCATACCGGTGCGGGGATGGGGGGCGCTGCCAAAGCTTGGTCAACTAAATTATCTACAAGGGCTTCCGCTGATTGTCCCACAGCGGCATTAATGGTCTGAACCGAGGCACTAAAACCAAGCCTTCGGTACAAATGGGCAGCACGCAACGCATCCAATGGAGTGGTATACGGCGCCAAGGTTGAGGAATTACAATTAACAAAGTACTCCATAGCAATGTTCGGCGTTAAATAGGTCCATAGTTTGGGGCAACTATATGTCTAGCTTAGTGTTGGTGTGGTTCCGAAAAGAGCC
This sequence comes from uncultured Allomuricauda sp., assembly GCF_937884665.1. GTDB lineage: Bacteria > Bacteroidota > Bacteroidia > Flavobacteriales > Flavobacteriaceae > Flagellimonas. Next base: position 22,720 of record NZ_CAKZYF010000002.1, read on the forward strand.
CACAAATTACAATGTTAACGTTATGATGGCGCTGAAGCACCAAATTTTTCGATGAAATGCATACTTTTTTTCCTATTTTTCAAGAAAAATGGGCCAACACAATGCTTTTGGACAAGAAGGAGAGCAAATTGCCTTGGATTTTTTAATTGGAAAAGGATATAAAATCGTACAACAAAACTTCCGATACGACAGGGCAGAAATTGACATTTTGGCGCAGCTTGACAAAATACTGGCAGTGGTGGAAGTCAAGACCAGAACCTCAGGTTTTTTGGAAGATCTCACCCAGACGATCACTAAGAAAAAAATACAACGCCTGGTAAAAGCAGCGGACTATTTCATAAACCAAAATAATCTAGATCTGGAGGTTAGGTTCGACCTCATCCTTATCCGGAAAAAAGGACAACATTATGATATAGAACATTTGGAGAATGCATTCTATCATTTTTAACTACTTGTTTTATTTGTAACAATTTGTTATTTTTGTTGTAAACCAACTTCTATGAAAACCATTTCGGCAGTTGTTGAACATTACATCAAGAAAAAGCCATTTTTGCAGAGTGCGCTGGCACAAGGAATTATCAATCTTACTTCTCTTTCTAGACAAATAAAGCCAGAGATTTCGGAAGCCTTGGGAAAGGATGTGAAAGATGGTGCTGTTGTAATGGCCTTAAAACGCCTCTCGGACGATTTGGAATTTCGAGCTACCCACCGTATCGTAAAAGTGCTCAAGAACATAGGTGAGATAACCGTCCGATCTAACCTTACGGATTATACTTTTTTGGCTTCGGATACAATCCTTGCAAAGCAAGCCCAACTTTTGGAGGAAATCAATGTAAACCAGGATGTTTTTTACACTTCTTCCCGTGGGGTGAACGAAATCAACATTGTGGTGAGCAACGCAATGGACCAGGTAGTGGAGGAGCATTTTGCACAAGAAAGATGTACCCAAAAGGCGGAGAACCTATCTTCTATAACGGTAAAACTTCCTGCTGAGAATGTTTCCGTACCCGGAATTTATTATTTTATTTTTCAACGGTTGGCTTGGGAGGGCATTGTTTTATATGAGGTGATCTCCACGACCAACGAGTTTACCATTTTAGTGAACGAGGAACAGGTGGATGTCGCTTTCAAGACCATCAAGGATTTAAAAACCCTGTGATTTTCCCTCAATAGGTCTTTAAGTTTTTTTCGTAGGTATTGTGAATCATAAGGATTAGAAGTCCAAACACTACGGCAGAAATAATAAGTACGGTATTGATTAGCCCTTCTACGGAAAAGGAAAGTCGGATGAGGATGGTCGATATAACAAAACCTGAATTTCGGATAACCTTATGAAATTTATCGGTGTAGAAGAAAGAGACCAATAACAGAACCACATCAACAATGATGAGTACTGTAAAGAACTCATCAAAAAAAACGTTGTTCACATTTTTCAACGAGCCCAAGTCTTGATTGCCAGTAAAAAAGGTATTCAAGGACCAGCTTCCCAAGGTATGGGCCGCCAAAATTATCAGGATGGGCACAAGGGCCACGGAAATTACTTTTTTTAACTGAATGAACCGTTCGATGTTTGTAGGGGCATCCTCGTCCTGGGGAGCAATTTTTTTTCGGGTGTTGTTCAATTTGTAAAACCAAAACAGCAGATAGAAAAGTAGTACTGAAGCAGTAATATCATAAGTAAACTGGAGGTCTCCCTTAATACTGAACCAATCGGAACTCAACTGGAGGTTGGACAAGTCCTTGAACAGCCTACGTATGATTATTAAACTTATGATCTCATACTGTTTTCCGATATATGTGGTTATCGACCGGGGCAAATAAAAGATGAGCAGGTATACTTCATAAATCAAAATGAAGGAAAATGGTGTGTATATGGCTGCTATCGGATTTCCCAATAATTCGGACTTGTCCCCAAAAAGCGGTGTAAACTGGTTAATGAAAATAAGCAACAAGTGAACGACAAAACTTAGGATCGCCACTCCCAAGATAAAACGTTCACAGGTCTCCTTGGTTTTGTTGGAAAGTAAAAATTTGTAGAGAAAAGAAAGGGTGTTTCCGAATGGTGGCATTGTTAAAAATAGGAATAATCTTTAAACGAAGGTACTTCTTCCATCCGAAGGAGTTGATTACGGGCTAAAGTTGTGGTTTTGGATAAACTAAAAGGGTAGTGTTTCCCGTTATACTTCAAGACTTTCGTGCCATGACCAAAAGACGTATTCTACTTGGATTTATGACCCTTGCCCTATTGTACATAGGTTACTTGGTGTATCTGTTGGTATTGTCCCCGAAGAGCAATTTGCAATCCATCTATCTTATTCCCAAGGATGCTGTTTTTGTAATTGAATCAGAAAAACCTGTAAAAAGCTGGAAAAAGATTCGAGAAGGAGACGCTTGGAGCCATCTTTTGAAGAATAACTATTTTGCCGAACTAACATCCAATATCCAGCAAGTCGATACGGTTTTTAGTGATCAACAACGGGTGTTCGAATTTTTGGATAATCGATCGCTCTTTATTTCCATCCATATGATTTCCCCAAAGGATTATGGTGTTTTTTATGTGTTGGATTTAAAGCGTATTGCCAAACTGAAGTTGCTCAAGACTTATCTGAACACACTTCTCAACGAAAACTATACCTTGAGCAAACGGCAGTACCACGATCATGAAATTTTGGAAATCTATGATCGCCAGAGTAAAAAGACCATTTCCCTTTCCTTCATAAAAAACCAGATGATCGCTTCTTATACCCATTCTTTGGTAGAGGCAGCCATAGACCAATATGAAGAGCCCGTTTTGGGCAGAAATCTAAATTTCATTGCCATTAATGAGAAAGTGGGTTTTGAGAATCTGTTTCGGCTTTACGTCCAGTACAACCATTTGGACGATTACATCAATGCGTTTTCAGATAGACCTGGGGATTGGGTGGATAGGATAAGCGAGAACTTTCTGTTTTCGGGCTTTCATTTTGATTTGGATAAGAACAATACCTTGATCGCAAACGGGTACACCAATATCAGCAATACCAATGAGAGCTATCTGGAGGCGCTCCAAAAATCAGGAACAGCGAAAAGAAGTATCCCCAATATAGCTCCTAAACGGACCGCACTTTATGTAAGCTATGGGTTCGATAGTTTTACAAGGTTCTATGAAAATTTTAAACAAGTCCAACAAGATAACCCCAAACAGTTTGAGGAATATCAAATCGGAATTGAAAAACTGGAAAAGTTTCTCAAAATCAATATTGAAGAACATTTTATAAGCTGGATCGGCGATGAAATCGCCTTACTTCAAATAGAATCACAAATTACCAAAGGCAGGAATGATATGGCCTTGGTTCTCAAGACCGATGATATTGAAAAAGCGCGGATCAATTTGGGTTTTATTTTGGACCAAATACGAAAAAAAACTCCGGTCAAGTTCAAAACAGTTTCGTACAAACAGCATGAAATCAACTTTCTTTCCATTAAAGGATTTTTCAAAATCTTGTTGGGTAATCGTTTCAAGGAATTGGACAAGCCCTATTTTACTCTCGTGGATGACTATGTAATTTTCAGTAATGACCCAAACACCTTGAAAAGTATCATCAACGACATAATTGCAAAAAATACACTGTCCACCTCACTGGATTTCAAGGATTTTACAAAGGGCTTTAAGAAAAAATCAAGTCTTTTTGTGTACAGTAACGTTCCGGTACTCTACAATAATATGTATGCTTTGGCAGATGGCAAGACCAAGTCCCAAATGCGAAAAAATAAGGACTTTATCATTTGCTTTCCCCAAGTGGGCTTGCAGATGACACCCGAGGATGACGTTTTTCAAAGCCGCTTGATCATTGATTATCAAAATGTAGATGAGGTAAAGACCAGAGTCCAGTTTAAAGAAACTTCGGTCAAGGGAAGTGCCCAAAATCAGGAAGTGAACGAGACCATTTTTAGATTGCGACCTATTTATCCCAATGACTTGACCGCAAAAAGATTTATCAAAAAATATGCAAATGGGGCCGTTCAATTTGAAGTTGAACTAAAAGATGGGCTAAAACACGGGCGCTACACAGCGTATTATCCAGATGGAAGTGAAAAGATGACAGGCCGTTTTCGTAAAGATATCCAGGTGGGCACTTGGCGCTACTTTGACAAGGATGGAAAACCGCTTCTGAGGAAAAAATTCTGATTTTAAACGGCACTTTACAACACCTTCCAATAATCACTACCTTCATGCTTTCAAAAATTTCAGCATGAAACGCATACTTATAAGTCTTCTCTTTGTTTGTGTAGGTACTTTTTTAACGGCCCAGGATTCGTATTTCCCAGAACGCTACGCCGAATGGTCCAGGGTAGATATCCAAAAACAGTCTTACAATTCCCAAACATTGGAAAGAGCGATAGCATTTGCCAAGGAAAACGAGTATTCAGGTTCAAAGGATTTGCGCCAAGCTATCTTAAAAGGTTTTCAACGTGAACCCTTTCATGAAATCCTGGGTCCCACCAAAAAACGGGGAGGGCCGGCAGGAATGATTTTAAAAGGGGGATATTTGGTCGCTTCCTGGGGGGATACCCGTCGCGTGGATATGACCTTTAGCGTAACCAAGAGCTTTTTGTCTACCATGGCCGGAATTGCTTTGGACAAAGGCCTGATTTCAAGTACGGATGATAAGGTGGGGCAATATATCTGGGACGGTACTTTTGATGGAGTACACAATGCTAAAATCACTTGGGCACATTTACTGCAGCAGAATTCCGATTGGTCCGGTCAGCTTTGGGGCCTAAAAGATTGGGCGGACAGACCGCCGCGTGAGGGCGCTTTGGATGATTGGAAATATCGGGAGCTTCGGGAACCAGGTACGGTAATGGAATATAACGATGTCCGTGTGAATGTGCTCGCCTATTCCTTGACCCATCTTTGGAGAAATCCCTTGCCAAAGGTCCTTAAAGAACATATCATGGATGCCATTGGCGCATCCACCAGTTGGCGTTGGTTTGGTTATGATCATGCCTGGACCACAATTGATGGCTTAAAAATGAAATCCGTGACCGGGGGAGGCCACTCCGGTGCGGGACTTTTCATTAGTACTGAGGACATGGCCCGATTTGGATTGCTTTTCCAAAACAACGGTGTCTGGAACGGGAAACGCCTGTTAAGTGAAAGTTGGATTAAAAAGGCAACTACCCCTTCCGTGCCCAATGTCAACTACGGTTATATGTGGTGGTTGAACCAAAAAGAGGGGAATCGTTATTGGGAAGGAGTTCCAGAGCATGTATTCTATGCTGCTGGTTTTGGGGGTAATTTTATTGTGGTTGACCAAGAAAAGGATTTGGTTATTGTGACCCGTTGGTTAGAGCCCAACAAAATTGGGGAGTTTGTAAAGCAGGTCTATTCAGCGCTTCAGTAGGATATCGCAAAATCCAAATGGGATTTGATTTCCTTCGCCGATTGGGTCATCATAGGATTTGAAAACTACTTCCCCCAGTGTAAACGGAATAGGATAATTAAAGATAGGACCATCAAAACAAAAGGTGTGGAACTCCCCATTTTCTCCGCAGGGGTCCACATTTTTGGGAAACTTTTCCATAAGTCCCAAAGAAAGTTCCTTTCCCAGAAAAGACTTGTCCAATTTAAATTGGTTTACGCAAACAATAACCGCCCTAAAACCCAAATCGAGGAACTCCCGAAGTAACGCTGTAGTATCCTTTTTCCAAAGGGGAAAAACAGCTTCGACCCCCAATGGAAGTAGCATATCCTCCCTATACCTTTTTAAATCCTCCAAGAAAATATCCCCATAAGCCGTATGGGTATAGCCTTGGGATTTTAAATCCAATACTTTGTTTTTCATCAAGGTATTGTACTGCTCCCTATTTGGATTTTCCGGGACTTCCCATACGTCCAAAGAAATGCCGATGGCCGCCGCTTGGGCTTCCAGTGCACTTTTGCGCAGACCGTGCATGGAAACGCGGTCATGGTGTGCGTTCACCTTTGTTAGCAGACGGTCAATTGAGCTGTTCCCGTCTCGAATTAAATAGTGAAGAGCCAGAGCAGAATCCTTGCCGGAACTCCAATTGAAAAAGGTTTTTTGTTTCATTTGACCGGAAGTGGAAATTCGGTAGAAGCTCTAAGTGGATTGAGCATTTTTAGCGCTTGGGTAACCGTATCTATTTTCTCGAACACCAATAGCAACCGCAATCCATTTCGGGTTTGTTTTTCCTTAAGCTGACATACCCTTGGATTTTTCTGCACATAATCAAGTACTCTTGTAAAGTTGGGGCTTTGATAAAAATCAGATTGTTGGTCGGCAATAAAATAGCCCAATAACTTTCCCTTTTTTAGGATGACCCTTTCCAAACCAATGCCATTGGCCAGCCATTTTATTCGAACCGAATTCAATAAGTCCAGGGCCTGCCTGGGCAACTCGCCAAATCGGTCTACCAATTGGGCTTCAAATTCGCGTAGACCCTCTTCATCCTGCACTTCGTTCAGTTGTGTGTAGAGATTAAGGCGTTCTGTGATGTTGTTGATATAGTCATCCGGGAAAAGGAGTTCAAAATCAGTATCCAATTGGGTTTCTTTTACGTATACCTTTTCTTTTTCACCCTCCACCTCATCATAGAGTTCCTTGAATTCGTTCTCCTTCAACTCGTCTATCGCTTCGGCCAATATTTTTTGGTAGGTCTCAAAACCGATTTCATTAATAAATCCACTCTGCTCGCCACCCAATAAATCTCCAGCCCCTCGGATTTCAAGGTCTTTCATGGCGATATTGAAACCACTGCCCAGCTCGGTAAATTGGGCCAAAGCCTCAATACGTTTTCGGGCTTCGGTGGTCATCGCTTCATAAGGTGGTGTGATGAAGAAACAGAATGCTTTTTTGTTGCTTCGGCCCACACGTCCCCGCATCTGGTGCAGGTCGCTCAATCCGAAATTATTGGCGTTGTGTATGAAAATGGTATTGGCATTGGTCACGTCCAAACCGCTTTCCACAATCGTCGTGGACACGAGAACATCAAACTCCCCGTTCATAAAGGCCAACATCAGTTGCTCCAGCTTTTTGCCCTCCATTTGCCCGTGACCAATTTTGATTTTCGCACTGGGTACCAAGCGTTGCAACATGCCGGCCACTTCCTGGATGTTTTCAATACGGTTATGGATAAAAAACACTTGCCCCCCACGTTGGATCTCATACGAAATGGCATCCCGAACAACTTCCTCGTTCAAACGGATCACCCTACTCTCAATAGGATAGCGATTTGGAGGAGGGGTATTGATGATGGATAGGTCACGGGCAGCCATCAAACTGAACTGCAAGGTCCTTGGAATGGGCGTAGCGGTCAAAGTGAGCACATCCACATTTTCCTTTATGGATTTCAATTTATCCTTAACCGAGACCCCAAACTTTTGCTCTTCATCCACAATTAAAAGTCCCAAATCCTTGAACTGCACGTTTTTGTTCACCAGTTGGTGGGTGCCAATGACAATATCGATCTTTCCCAGGGCGAGACGTTCCAGAATATCGCGTTTTTCCTTAGCTGTCCGAAATCGGTTGAGGTAATCCACCGTCACGGGAAGCTCTGCCAGTCGCTTGGCAAAGGTGGTATTGTGCTGAAATGCCAAAATGGTGGTGGGTACAAGGACCGCCACTTGTTTGCCGTTGTCCACTGCTTTAAATGCCGCACGGATCGCCACTTCGGTCTTTCCAAAACCAACATCCCCGCATATCAAACGGTCCATGGGGCGCTCACTTTCCATATCTTTTTTTACATCCTGGGTGGCCTTGCCCTGGTCTGGGGTGTCCTCATAAATGAAAGAAGCTTCCAGTTCATGCTGTAGGTAACTGTCCGGGGCATATTGGAACCCCTTTTCCATACGGCGTTTGGCGTACACTTTGATGAGGTCAAAAGCAATTTGCTTGACCCGACTTTTGGGTTTCTGCTTTAGTTTTTTCCTGGACGCCGAACCCAGTTTATAGATTTTGGGTGCTGCGCCGTCCTTACCGTTGTATTTTGAGATTTTGTGCAGTGAATGGATGCTGACATATAAAATATCCCTATCGCCATAAAACAACTTGATGGCCTCCTGTTTTTTGCCCTCAACGTCAATTTTTTGAAGTCCGCCGAATTTACCGATGCCGTGGTCAATATGTGTTACATAGTCCCCCACCTCCAATTTGGTGAGTTCTTTTAAGGTGATGGCCTGCTTTTTGGCATATCCATTTTTCAGATGGAACTTATGGTAGCGTTCAAAAATTTGATGGTCCGTGTAACAGGCCATACCAAGGTCATGGTCCACAAATCCTTGGTACAACGGAAAGACCAACGTTTGGTAATGTACCTCTTCTTGTACATCTTCAAAGATGTCGTGGAAGCGTTTGGCCTGTTGTTCCGAAGCACAAAAAATAAAGTTCGTGAATCCGGATTTATGGTTTTCACTCAAATTTTCAATAAGCAGGTCAAACTTTTTGTTGAAAGAAGGTTGTCCTTTTGTGTTAAAGGGGATACCTATTTCGTCTGTTCGTTTCCCGAGTGTGCCCGTGGTGACGGATGAAGGTTCCAACGCGACCAACTTAAAGTCTTTTAGGTGCGTTTTCAGTAAAGTGGAATGGACAAAAAGCTCATCCGGTTTCGCATGTTTAAGCTCTCCCTGCAGTTTTGAAAAACTCTCTTCAGCCTTTTCAAAAAACGAATCGATCCTGTCATACACGAGATTTAGGTTCTTCGAAAAGATGACCGTTTCTGGTGAAATGTATTTTAAAAAGCTCTCCCGGGTCTCTTGCAAGAACTTGTTCTCCACATTGGGAATGACAGTGATGCGCTTCACCTTGTCCGTGGAAAGCTGGGTCTCTACATCGAAGGTACGGATGCTATCCACCTCATCCCCAAAAAACTCGATGCGATAGGGTTCCTCATGCGAAAAGGAAAACACATCCACAATACCGCCGCGCACTGAAAATTCACCAGGTTCCGTGACAAAATCCACTCGTTTAAATTGGTATTCAAAGAGCACTTCATTCAAAAAATCCAGCGAAAGGGTATCACCCAACTTTACTTTTAGGGTGTTCTTGTCGAGTTGCTTCCGGGTGACCACTTTTTCAAAAAGTGCATCGGGATAGGTAACGATGATCGCGGGTTTCTTTCGCGAGTTGATGCGGTTTAGCACCTCGGCACGCAACAGCACATTGGCATTGTCGGTTTCCTCGATTTGATACGGTCTGCGGTAACTTCCTGGGTAGAACAGTACTTCTGTTTCCCCCAACATCTGCTCCAGATCGTTCAGGAAATACGCAGCTTCTTCTTTATCGTTCAATACTACTAGAAAAGGAAGTTCACTGGATTTGAAGGCGTGGGCCAGTACAAAGGAAAGGGCCGAACCTGTAAGTCCTTCAAGTGTAATATTTTGGGATTGGGATAGAGCTTCCCCTAGTTTCCTGAGCTGGGGAGACTTTTCATATCGATTGGAAATAGATGCAAGGGACAATCGAAAAAATTTGTGGCAAATATACAGTTAATCGGATATTGAAGGAATAGGGGAGCGTGTAAAGTTTTTGGTTTTAGAAATCTTGATAGGT
>NZ_CAKZYF010000003.1 GCF_937884665.1 uncultured Allomuricauda sp.
ATACAAATATATATATATATATATATTTATATATATATATATAAATTAAATAAAAATAAATATATATATATATATATATATATTTATATTTTTTTTTATTTATTATATTATATATAAAAGAAATATTTATGATCACACAATAGCTTGAATCGAATTAGCCTATTTTCCAGAAACCATCCGACCAAAGCGGCCACATAAAAAGTTACTTGGCCCCAAAAAAGTAAACTATACAACCCAAAATCAAACAATCCTTCACTGTCGGCCAGCACAAAATTTGTTGGGATTATCAATAAAAGAAGCAGGGGTGTCAATGTCCATCGCAATACGCGATGCGAAATATACTGAAATGATAGGGTGCCGTATTTAAAAAAATTCAACAAGGGTTTCAACCGAAGGATAGACTGTATCCCACCCGCCGAAATTCGTATTTTTCGTTTCAGTTCTTCTTTAACGTCCGCAGAAGCGGATTCTATCGCGTAAGCTTCAGGATTATATTGAATGGTGTATCCCTTCATGGCCACACGGAGGGATATCATAAAGTCATCCAACAAGGTGTCTTTTTCCACTTCATGCCAGAGTTCGGTCCTGATGGCAAAGAGCTCTCCTGCCGCTCCTACTGCCGAGTAGAGTTCGGCGTCCCATTTTTTGAGTTGGGATTCATACTTCCAGTATAGCCCTTCTCCTGCTCCAGCGGCACTATCGGCGTCTTTGGAATAGATTCGTTTTTCCCCGGAAACGCACCCCACTTTGGGATTCCGAAACAGTTTGACAATTTCCCGTATTGAATTCTTTCCCAAATCCGTATTCGCGTCGGAAAAAATAACAATGGGTGTCTTTACAAAAACAACACCCCGGTTCATGGCAGTAATTTTACCAGTACGCTCCTCACTGTGATATACCTGTACTCCGGGATACTTTCTCAATAAGTTCGGAGTGCCATCATTTGATCCGTCGGTCACCCAAATTTGGGTCACTTTGTCCTCAGGATACTCCAAACTTTTAGAATTCCGGACTTTGCGGTCCACAAAGTCCTTTTCATTGTAAGCCGTTACAAAAAGCGTAACATTTGGTTGATAATCCTCATTTCCTGAAAATGGCTTCCCAACCCCAAACAATCTTCTGAGTTTTATAATACCAAAAAGCAAAATGCCATATCCCAAATAGGAGTAAAAAATAAGGAACAGGGCAATCCAGAAAAAATAGGCTAAAAATTCCATGAAATCGTTGTTACGCTATACTGCTATTAGATTCTTTTTATTTACTTTTTCCCACTCCCCAGATTCTGGATTATAGGTTTTTACCACACGTGCCGGATTTCCAACAACCACCGAATAGGGCGGTACATTTTTGGTGACCACACTTCCGCCAGCGACTATGCTGTGTTTACCTATCGTTACTCCAGCTACGACAACGGTATTGGCGCCAATCCAGGTTTCTTCTTCAACGACAATGGGTGCGGTGGATACGCCTTGGGCATGAATGGGTTTGGATACGTCTTCATAGTTGTGATTCAAACCGGAAAGGACAATATTTTGTGCCAAACGCACATCGTTTCCTATGGTTACTGGTCCTATGAGCGTATTTCCCAGTCCGACACGAGTTCTATCACCAATTTTTACCGCTCCTACGCCATTGTTTACGGTCGCAAAATCTTCAATGGTCGACTCCGCGCCCAACTCGAAGGCGTTCCAGGGTAATACATCCATTCGCGTTCTACGACAAATGGTAGCACCTTTTCCTTTTTTGTGATAGAAAGGATTTATAAACCATTTGACCCAAAGACGCGGTCTTGCTTGATTCTTTGGTACAATAAGCCGGTAAGCAAATGCTTTTATCTTCTGATTCCCTTTCATTTTACTGACCCATCCCATATTGACGGTATTAAGCTGATTTTTTAATGGCCTCGTAAATGGCCTTTACATTGTTCTCCCAAGTATGGCTTTTGGCAAAATTGATTCGTGCCTGAATCCGTTCCTTGGAGTTTTCATCCAGCGCTCTTTGCGCCAGTTCCAAATAGTCTTCTTTAGTATTTGCCAAATAAACATGTTCACGGAACATTTCCATGGCTTTTGTTCTAGTCGCCAAGGTGGGTTTCCCCATGGCCAGGTATTCATCGATCTTTCTAGGATAGTTTCCAATGGTCCAATCGTTGACCACCTGCGGGTTCATCGCAATGTCAAACCCTTTTACGTAAGCTGGTAATTGTGAAGCATCCTTCCTTCCCAAAAAGAATACGTTATCCAACTCATGTAGTTTGGAATTCCTGAAATCTTCATCTTCAGGACCTACTAGGACCATACTCCACTCCTTTCTGGATTTCGCCAGATATTCCAGCAAGTCCAAATCCAATCGCATACTGGTCAAATACCCCACATAGCCTAAAATAGGAGTTGGAATACGTTCAAACTCTTTTGGGATTTCGATGGCATTTTCGGTATCATTGAACAAGGAAACATCGCAACCTTGGCCCACCATATAACTATGCGGATTATGTTCCAACCCATACTCTGTATATAGAGTTGAGTTATTGACCACAGTGTCCGCTTTTTTTATGATTTGAGGTTCAATTCGCTCTCCATGTTTTTGCCAATAGGGCACTTTGATCAGATAATCCCTCATGTAATACGTATAGCTTTCTGGTGTCAAATACTCTTGCAGATGCAGTCCCAAAAACATGGAACTATCATTAAAAATCAAGATATCCTTGAATCCAAGTTCACGCATAGCTACCCTGATATCCTCAGAAAACAATCTTGAATTTCTTCTGTTCAGCATTTTGAACAATCCATGGAAGGGTATCCAATTGATGGATTCCGTCATGGATTTTGGGTAGAGGTTCCAAAGATTTTCCTGAATCTTGACCAAGGCTTTTTCTTTTCCATTTTTAATTCGAAGCCTTTTCTGGATTCTATCTGATTCGCGTTCTCTTTTAAGAGTAGCCCGGTCCAAAGGCGGGTTTACGTAAAGCACCCGATTGTGCTTCGCGAATTCACGTGCAATATTTTTGCAATTACTCCCGATTTCAATATCCCAAGCCTGTATTCCTACTACAACAATGTCTCTATCCTTGATCATACGGTTTCATGTTTAAGTTCCTTATGTACATCTTGATAGAGTTCCAATACGTTTTTGGCCATTACTTCCCAAGAGAAGTTTTTGGCACGCTCAATTCCTTTTTCTGCCAAAAGATGGGCCAAGGTGTTATCTTCCACTAAGGTGATAAGGGCGTCCGTAATTTGTTTAGAATCAAAAGGATCTACAATCAATGCGGCATCCTTGCCCGCTACTTCGGGCATAGAAGATGTATTTGATGTGATGACCGGAACCCCGCAGGCCATGCCTTCCAAAATTGGAATCCCAAAGCTTTCGCGAAGCGAAGGATACAAAAAGACAGTGCATTGACTGATGATTGCCGGCAAGTCCAGATTCTGGACATAACCTGTCAAATGCACCAAATCCTTGATTGCCTCAATTTTCAGGGTGTTCAGTAGTCTTTCAAACTCTATCTTGTCATAATCCAGCATCACCAATTTATATTGGTCCGGGTATTGTTCGTTGAAATCGGCAAAAGCTTTTAAAACACCCTTGGTGTTCTTCTTGGGATCAGTGTTCCCCAAAAAGAAAAAGAACTTATCAGGCAATCCATATTTTTCTTTGATGGCATTTAGTCTAGACTGATCCGTCACCTTTTTAAAATGGCCTCCTACCCCGTTGTATATTGCGGTGAGCCTATCATCTGTAAAACCAAAATGACTGTTGATGCGGTTCTTTTCGTAGTTGGACACCGTGATGACCTTCTTACTTCTTTTTATCACCGGAGGTACGCAGTATCGTCGGTACATATTGCCCAATTTTTGGTACCATGTACCTTCCTTTTTGAACAAACTGATGCTTTCCAAATAAATAATGTCGTGTAGTGTGGTTATCAAAGGTACTTTTGAAAAAAGAGGTCCTGTATTGCTGGTACAGTGCAGAACATCGCACCCTTCCGCATACGCAGCTTTGGGCAAGGCAAACTGCTCCCATCCGGGATAACCGAACCTAGAATGCACCTCAACAATTTTAAAGTTCGGTGCTTTTGGGATACAGATATTGTCGAAATCAGGACGAACGAAGACCACGTATTCATTGTGCGTATCTATTTTTTGGAGGCTCTTGATAAGCTCCAACGCCACCATATCCATACCGTGCTTTTTCTTGCGATACAAGCGCTGTCCTTCAATGCCTATTTTCATTTTAGGGCGTGTTGATAGTTCCATGTTGTGTATGGATGAATTTTTTGTTGGCTCCTTTCAATTTGAACAAAGAAAGAAACATGAGTAAAAATGCTTTGGGAAGGGTCAAGACGGCGTGAAGTGTCCTTTTAGTGTAGAATTTCCTAGGAACTGAAAAGACAAAGGCCAGAATGGTAAGGAAAAAACTACCATACCACAAAAAAGGGTTGACCATCAAGATAGAAGTCCAACCAAAGAAACCCAAAGTAAAATATAAAATTGAAAACATAGAGACCAAACCCAGCAACAGCACCCGCGGCGGTGATACCATTTGATATACTTTGTCAAAGAAGTCCACATTCCCTTTAGTAAAAAGTGCTTTTAAACCGGCCCAAAAATATCTTTGGAAATAGACGAATTGCGCCGAAAGCCAACGCTTTCTTTGGTTGGCAAAAACCTCCGATTTCTGGACTTTCTCATCTAGCACCAAAGCCTCGTGCAGGTACTCAATTTTGATTCGCTTTCGTAGCAATTCGAGCTCCAATTCCTTATCAAAACCTCCAACTGCCTTTACTTGGGACATCATTTTCTTGAAGAAAAAATAATCAAAGGCCATCCCGGAACCTATCAATGCTGAGGAAAGACCCAAGACGCGATGTCCTTTTCTAAAAATATGGTTGTTCACTTCTTCACTGACCGCATCTAAAATGGCGAACGGAGTGTTTGTATTTTTTGCCACCCGATGCCCTTGGACTACCTTATATCCTTGATTGAAAGAATCATTAATTTTTTCAATAAACTTCGGTTCCATGATGTTATCGGCATCTAAAATCAGAGCAATGTCATAGTCATCGCCGATTACTTCCATGGCCTTGTTCAGTGCTTTGGATTTGGTACTCTTTTCAAAAGAGACTTCCACAAGCTTTAAAGGCAGGTTTTTAAGCTCGGTCAAAGTAGACTCCTGGAACGAATCAGCTATGATCACGACTTCATACAAGTCCGTTGGATACGTCTGTCGCAAAGCTTGTTTTGCAACTTCAACAATCACAGCATCTTCCTTATATCCAGGTATGAGCACCGCAACTTTTCGTTGTTTCTGAAAAAGTGTCTCTTTTTCATTCGTCTCAAAAAGACCTGCAAAGCCAAAAACAAAGACATAAATGGAAGCAAAGCCAAAATATCCGATAATCAGGATTTCAATACCATTCAATATGAGCGTTAATGCCTCCATTCTTCTTTCTGCTTTTTAACTTTCAATTAAAGCCCTTATGGATTTTTCTTGAAGCAGATTGTCAAAATAGCCGATTGTTTTGGTGAGCCCCGTTCGCAAATCCACTCTAGGTTCCCAACCTTCCAATTTCTCTTGCGCCAAGGAAATGTTTGGTTTGCGCTGCATGGGATCATCCGAAGGCAGGGGCAAATGGATTATTTTGGACTTCGATCCGGTGAGATCAATAATATTTTCCGCCAATTCTATCATGGTGAACTCACCTGGATTACCAATACTAACGGGTCCGATAAAATCGTCTTCGGTATCCATCATTTTAATCATGCCATCGACTAGGTCATCAACATATTGGAAGCTTCGGGTCTGGGTTCCATCCCCAAAAACCGTGATGTCCTTACCTTGAAGTGCCTGCATTATAAAGTTAGAGACCACACGCCCATCGTCTGGCTCCATTCTAGGTCCATAGGTGTTGAAGATTCGGACAATTTTGACCAATACGTTGTTCGACGTATGATAATTGACGAACAGGGATTCTGCACATCGCTTTCCTTCGTCATAACAGGAACGTACTCCGATCGGGTTAACGTGTCCCCAGTAATCCTCGGGTTGTGGATGTATCTCTGGGTCACCGTAAACTTCACTGGTTGATGCTTGAAGAATTTTCGCTTTGATACGTTTGGCCATTCCCAACATATTTATCGCTCCCAAAACCGAGGTCTTGATTGTCTTTATGGGATTATGCTGATAATGGACCGGGGAAGCGGGACAAGCTAGATTATAGATTTCGTCAACCTCCAAAAAGAAGGGTAAGGTAACATCGTGTCTGATGATTTCGAAATAGGGGTTATCCAACAAATGGACTATTTTGCTTTTTCGTCCCGTAAAATAGTTATCCATGCTAATGACCTCATTGCCCGCGTCAAGTAGTCTTTCGCATAGGTGGGAACCTACGAAGCCCGCACCACCAGTTACTAATATTCTTTTCATTCTATCGCTTTAAATGTTAATTGTTTGGGTATGCGCATTGTTAATGACTTCTCTACCAATACTGTAGTAGGTGAACCCCAATTCTTCCATTTCTTCTGGATCATAGACGTTTCGTCCATCAAGGATGGTCTTTTGGTTCATCAGTTTTTCCAGGATTCTGAAATTGGGCATTCGAAATTCAGACCATTCTGTTACCAGAAGCAGTGCATCTGCATCTATAATGGCATCATATTCGTCCTTCGCGTACTCAATTTTATCTCCTAAAATTCGCTCCGCTTCTTCCATGGCAACAGGATCATAGGCCCGAATGGTTGCGCCCAACGCCTTCAACTCATCAATTATTACCAAAGATGGCGCTTCACGCATATCATCCGTTTTTGGTTTGAACGACAATCCCCACATACCGAACTGCTTACCTTTGAGGTCTTTACCAAAGTGATGCTTTATCTTTTCCACCAAGGTGGTCTTTTGTCTATAGTTTACTGCCTCCACAGCTTTCAATACTTCTAGGGAGTGGCCATATTCATCAGCAGTGCGAACCAAGGCTTGTACATCCTTCGGAAAGCAACTTCCCCCATAGCCCGTACCTGGGTAAATGAATTTATTTCCTATTCTGGAATCAGAGCCTATCCCTTTTCTTACTAAATCCACATTGGCCCCGACCAATTCACATAGGTTTGCGATATCGTTCATAAAGCTAATCTTGGTCGCCAACATGGAATTCGCGGCATATTTGGTCATCTCCGACGAGAAAATGTCCATAAAAAGGAGCGGATGACCGTTCATTAGGAAGGGTTTGTACAGACGTTTCATTACTTTTTCCGCTCTTTTGCTCTCTACGCCAACCACAATCCGATCGGGCTTCAGGAAATCATCGACCGCACTACCTTCTTTTAAGAATTCGGGATTGGACGCCACGTCAAAAGGTATTCGGACATTTCGTCCCGCCAGTTCTTCTTCCACAGCTGCCTTCACTTTAAAGGAAGTTCCAACAGGTACGGTACTTTTTGTGATTATCACTTTGTAATCTTCCATGTACTGGCCGATCTCACGGGCCACGCCTAAAACATATTTTAAATCAGCGCTGCCATCTTCATCCGGAGGTGTTCCAACGGCAATAAAAACCGCATCACACTCCTTGATACTCTTTTGCAAAGAAGTGGTAAAGGAGATTCTTCCCTTGTCGATGTTCCGCTCAAGGAGCACATCTAATCCTGGTTCATAAATTGGGACTTCACCCCTCCTTAATCTTTCAATTTTCTTTTCGTCAATATCCACGCAAGTGACATTGATCCCGGTTTCGGCAAAACAAGTCCCCGTGACCAATCCGACATAACCTGTTCCTACTACTGTAATGTTCATGATTTAGAATTTCGTTTTGTATTTAACAGCTGATTATTTTTATTTTCCATAGTTCTCCAAATACTGGGTTTACAACGTTCATAATTCTTGACGGCACGGTACTGAACCTATTTATTAAGTTGGTAGTTAGTGCAGCTGGATTGTAAAGTGAATTTTAAAACAAATATTTCCAATATCTTGGATTGAATAATTATTGTAAATATTATCTTACATTTTATATAAGAAAAGTAATTGTTGTAAATCAGATGATTACTGTTGTAAACGGACTACTTATTTTGATGAAATAGGTGCATTCATCTCGTTTACTGGAAATTGGTAGATAATTTGGGGTTCAGGATTCCGGGTCAATTGTTTGCATAAATATACAACAGTTGATTTTCCGCTTCCAATTCGAGATTGATACCCTTCCCAAAAAAATGTGTCAAGTAGTTTAAATCAACTACTACAAATTCTTTAGAAAACGTGTAGGTTTCCCCAGGATGGGGGTTTTCGGTTATTCGAAATGCTTTTTCACTACAATTCTCCAACGCTTGTATTTCACCGGTACTCGGATTCAATTTCCAACGAATGGCCATTGAATTTTTGGTCTCTGGATGGGTAAAATAATAGTTGTGGTGCAAAACTTGTTCCCCTATTTTTTCGGTGGTCGTGTTATGAACCGAATGTTTACCACAATCTGATGGGCCATTTGTAACATATCCATCAAAACTTTGCTCAGGGTAATCGTGTAGCGTATAGTTACCACAGAGCACATTGACGATTTCCTTTATGTGTTCGGGTTCTATGTACAGTGTTTTGTCCTCCGAATAGAGCTTTAAAAATGGTAGGGCCACGGGGCTTTTGTGTTTTGAAATCTGGTGCTGTACCTGTTCAGAGGTCATTAACGAGAAAATATAAGTTTTTCCATTTTCCCGTAGCGCAATATTGACAATGGGGCTCTTGGTCCTATCGAATAATTTGAATACGCAAGCGTAAATCGCCATGAGAACAATTCCCGTAAAAAACAGCTTTCCCAAAAACCGTTTGCCTAGCATACACGTTGATATTCGGTTAGGAAAGAAATATACTTTTTTCAGGGTCAATTCAGCCCATTGATTTGACCAATAGCTGTTTTGAATTGATGGATGTCGTATCTATTGCGCCCCGGTCCTATACCTCAAATTCCACGAAATGGCCTGCCAAAATGCCGTTAAGTGTTCAAATTCCCTTTTTAAGGTAAATGTGAGCGTCTGTTTCGGAATCGAAACCAAAAGTTGAAATGCCAGACTTATACATAGCGGAAACGGTTTGAAATTTCGCCGTGCGAACAAAATTCGATTACGGGAAAGATAATAGGTTTTCAATGGGCTGAATTTTCCAGTGGAAACGGATTCCTTATGAAGGATGTGGGATTTGGGTTGGTAAAAGATTCGATATCCTGCGCGTTTTATCATTTCTGCCCAGTCGTGTTCCTCGTAATACAAAAAGTAGACTTCCGTCATCATACCGACCTCATCCACGATATGCCTGGGGACCATCATGGCAGCGCCATGAATGGATTGGGTTTCCATTGGGGTATCAAAATTTCCATCATCTTTTTGATGGTATCCAATACTACTGTTGCGAATGGTCCATTTGTTCATTGGGGTGTACCCAGCGTATTGAATCAGTGTGGGGTCCCAATGAAATTTGATTTTGGGACTTACCATACCGATGCCTTTATCTCTTTGAAAGGTTTCCACCAAAGGTTGAATGAAATCTTGCGGAACGATGGTATCATTGTTTATAAACAGAAGATACTCCCCTTTGGCTTGTTTTACCCCAAGATTATTTCCACCGGCAAAACCAAGGTTTTCCTGACTTTTTATCAGAAAAACCTCGGGGTATTTTTCTTTGATGATATCGGGATTATCCTGCGGCGAAGCATTATCGACAACAATGATCTCATAATTGGAATACGTAAGGCCCCTTATTGACCGCAGTAGGTCCAAGGTTACCTCGGATTCGTTATAGTTTATGGTAATTATAGAGACTAAAGGTTCCATAATCTCGTTTTTATACGGTTTGCAATTTTAATATAGTTTCTTTTTCAGCCCTGATTTTTTGATCCAATTTTGGGGAAATGAAAATGAAAACCATTCCAGTATACATCAAAATGCAGGTCGGAAATTGGCCAAAGACACCGTTCCCATAGGAAGCCAACATAATACCTGCCATACCACAGACCAATGCGGTGATCTGTCCTTTCAACCAATCATCCCGTATTTTGAACATGCAATTGTACGCTCCTGTAATCAGGATAAAGAACAGAATGAACAGATGCAGGTAAAGTCCAACGATTCCGGTATCTGCCCAAACTGCCACAAACCAACTATCTGTAGCGGTGTTGGCCAAAAATGTGTTTGGGGAAAAACGCTTGCCCCAATTTCCCGTTGAACCAATTCCACCTCCCAAAGGTCTCGTGGCCAGATACCCCTTAAGTCTCGCTTGATTGATCCTTCGCATTTCCAAAGAGGCATCATTGGGATCGAAAGCGGTTCGCATTCTTCGTATTTGATCGTTGTCATTTCCAATTGTGGTATACTTGAAAAATACAAATACACCTATTCCCGCTATTACGCCAAGAACAATACTGGGAATATGCTTTCTTACCAAAATGAACATGATACCTCCCATAGCGGGCACGGCTATAGCACCTCGTGTTCCAGATATCATCATGCCCAACAATCCGGCCATCGACACAATTCCACAAAAAACTTGAAATTTTCGATTCTTGGCAAAGAGAGCCAAAACTCCAAAAACCACTCCCGTGTGTCCTTGTGAAGCACCGAACTGTCCTGCATCGGAATAAAATGAGAAAATGCGAAGTTTTCCAAACAAGATATGCGTAACATCGCCACCGGCATCCAACCATGCCTGTTCATAGGAGTCCACGCCAAAGATCAATTGTTGCATGCCTTTCAGGGTCGCCAGGACCGATAGCACTCCCCAGATGATAAAAAATAGATGTAAATCTTTTCTTGTATTGAACAAGATAAAGACTAAGGGCACAAACAACCACTGATAGAGCGCCAGACCTCTCATGGCGTAAAACCATGCGGCGATACTCACCGCTTCGGGATTTGCAATTTGTAATATGGCATACCCAAACCAAACCGAGACCAAAAGGGTCAGCTGCGAGTTGGCCCTTTTCCAAGGAACTTTGATCCGGAACGCTTTGAAGAAAAGCGCCAAATACATCAACACCATAAGTCCGTCCATCAAAAGTCCCCAGGTCATGGGAATATAGCGTCCAATTCCCAGTACAAAAAAGTTAAAAATCAATATGGTAATAATTCCGATTCTGGGGTTTACAAAAAGGGCCCCCACATAGAAGGCCGCAAAAGGTAAAACCATGACCGCCAAACCGGCAACCAGACCTTTTGTGGCCGTTAAATGCCCCGTGGCAAGTACCACGGACAATAACAACAGTATCGGTAAAGGCTTCCTAAGGTAATCTGAACCTTGTGTTTTTTCGAATGGATTCATTATCCCAAATGTGTTTTTAGGTTTTTTAAAAACACGATGCTTTCAAAAAAAATATGACGGCTTTTCACTTCTATTTCCTTCTTCAGATAATAGAACCCAAGAAGCATCCCCATAATCGTAAAAAGTACGGTTCCTACGGCCACCGCCACAAGACTCTGGAAGACGAAAACTGCCAAAACGTTTAGGACAATATTAGAACCTGTCATGACCAATACTTTATATAGGTTGAGTTTGGGCCTGTTTATACTGTCCAATAAAACTCCTGTAAATCGATCTATGGGAAGCAACATGATGTAAACCGTAAATACCCGAAAAATCATTGTCAACAGCGGTAAAGCATCCAAGTATTCGTTCCCTCCCAAAAAAAGTACCAGTTGTTCGGCAAATACAAAACCTATCAAAGCCACCGGAAAGAACAACAAGGTCACAATCCCAACGTAGGAGTAGAAAATCTTTTTAGCTCCCGATATGTTGCCTTCCATTGATTTTTTGGCCATTCTTGGATATGCTGTCATGGTAAAACTGTGCAGCGGAATCCCCAATAGATCTGTTAACTTTAGAGGTATGGCGTACATGGCAATGCCCGCCGAACCCAGAATAGGGCTCATCCCAATAATGAAGGTGTCCGAACTCTTCAACAAGCTCGAACTTATCAATGTGCCCATGGAGTATTTTCCAAAGTTTATCAGGTCTCGTTCTATTTCCTTTTTAGCGTGGCCCATGTAGGTGAGCCCATCCCAGTTTTTCAGTGAACACCAGACACCAGACAGGGCATTGACGCCAATATTTGTCCAAATAATGACTTCCAAACCAAATCCCAACCACCAATGGTTCATCGCCAGGAACAAGCAGAACAGGCCTACATTGGACAACCTGACCCACATCATTCTGTTAAAATTCTGTTCCGCTTGAAAAAGGGACATAGCATTGTTCCAGCTTAAGTTGGACAAGGCCAAGAACGGATAGTAAATCAAAAACAAACGGTATCCATTGTTAATTGTTTGTCCTGAAATTTCAAGAAGACCGTAAAGAGACCAGCAAAAAAAGGTGAGTGCTATCAACAGCATAAGATTTATCCTGAACGAAGAGCCCAAAATATTTTTCTTTCCACTAGCCTTGGCCCCCGACAATAACCGAACCGAGGAGGTCCTAGTGAGTCCAAATCGCAATAAGTCCACAAAAGTGGCCAAAGTGATGAACAGCACCCACTCCCCAAAAAGTTCCTTTGGCAACTGCCGCGTAAGAAGCATGAAACCGACCAAGCCCAAAAAAGCTACGCTTACATTCGCCATCAAGGAGGATAGATTTTTCTCTTTTCCGATATATTTCAACTTTTTCAACATTAGGCCACCGAGGTTTTGGTAAAAAATCTGAATTGCACGGCTTTCTTGGCCCATCTTCGCACCAAAGACCTTTTCTTGGGCAGATCCCCTACTACGGTTTCCATTTCCAAAACCTTTACTCCATTGAGTATAATGGTCGGTTCCGGTCCTGTTGTAGCTTCGTTGAATAGATTCAATGCATTTTTGTCCGCTTCGCTCCAAGCCCTATTCGCGCGGGTAACCAAAAATGTGTAATCCATGGTTGATGCTAATTTAACGGGAAACGGATTTTTGATAATGCCCGGAATCTCTAGGAGGATAAAATCAAAAATGCTGTAGTTTTCTATGGTACCTGAATGATCGAACTCTTTTACACTTGAAATTTTATAGAGTTGGTCGCTGATGGGATACACTATTTTTTGATAGCATTTGGGCGCCAGACTCAAATCTGCAGAATCATAGGTGATGTGCAGCACATTATAATCCAACTCGCATAATTTTGCCAATAAGTGTCTACAAATAAATGTTTTACCTTCCGTTTCTTGGGTGGAAAAAAGCATGTTGACCACAGGTTCGGTCTCTTTGTCTTTCTTAAACCGATTTAAAATGATATTTCTGGATATGGCGTTGACCGCTTTATTTTTCAGGTAGTCATAATTAATTTTTGAGCTCGTATTGCCAATTACCGGAAAAATGGAAGAAACCTTTAGTCCGATTTTGTCCTCTGCCCGAGTTGCCGTATTGATGTTTCCATCCAAAAGTTCGAGCACCAGGACGGTGGCGGCCACAAGGATAAAACCGGCCAGTCCTGCTACGATGACCAGGAAAATTCGCTTGCTGGGTTTGGGACTAATAGGAAAAAAAGGGGTCTCGGTCAATTTAATGTTCGATTTTAACTCCACGTTTTGTTGTCTTAGTTTCGCCAGTCCCAAGCTATGTAGCAAACTCAGATATTCTCTTTCCGCAATATCTATTTTACGTTCCAGGCGCTTCATCGTGGCCCCTAGCGGAGAGAATTCCTGATATAGCTTTTTGAACTCTTCCCTTTTTTTGTCCATTACCTCCAACTGGGCTTTCATGCCTTCGTATTCGATGGTTTTCATAAGCCAATCAGAAAGCACGCTGGTAGCGGCCAAGCTCTTGGTATCATAATCTGTTTTGTAGATTGTATCGATATTACGGGCCAACTCGTTTTCAATGGCCGTAATTTGTCGCATCTTATCTTCGGCTTCCTTCGTTTTTTGATCTTGCAGGGTACTATCCGAATCTATTCCCAGGGTGAGCATGGACACATCGTAGCTGAGGGTGGAAAGTTCCTTTCGCAGGTTCATTATCTTTTCACTTGAAACACGTTTAAGTTCATGAGCTTCGAGCTTTGACTCCAAAACCCCCAGAACGGCTCCGGCAGCATTGAATTTCCGAAAGACTTCTAAGTATTTTATTTCAAACTCTTCTTTTTCCGCAGCAATGTGCTTGGTCTGCTCATAATAATTTATGATGTTATTGCTCTGGTTAAATTGCAAAAGCTCATCCTCAGCACCTTTAAGATCAATTGTGGAAGCTCCCAGCTGTCTTTCGAAGTACTTCACCACTGCGTCCGATTGGTTCACCTTGATATCCGCATTCAATTGGACAAAGACTTCACATAAAATGAGCAAGGTATTTTGACATATCGCCGCATCTTCGGATTCATATTCAATATCCACAAAATCACTATTGGATATCCTTCTAAGACCCACTTTGCCAGAAATCTTATCAATACTATAATCTGGATGGTCCAAGTTGATAAGCTTATAAATAAAATTGGTATGATCAGATTCCTTTAAGGCCAAAAAATTTTGATAGGTCCCGGCCACATCTCCTTTGACTACAAGTTCCTTTACTTCCGTGGGAACCATTTCCATCAGGTTGTTGTATTTCTGAAAGGAGATGATTTTAACATCGGCACTGTCCAAAACCATATGTTGTGCAAAAAGCTTCAATCCTACTATTTCAATAGTAGTTCTGGCCTTTATCAGATTCAGTAGATTGTCATAGGCGGTATTGGTTGCCCTAAAGTCGATTTTTGTATTCTCCAATTCTATATTGGAGCCTGTAGCTATGCCCGTATACACACGGGCTTTGGAATTGTACACTTTGGGCTCATTTCGGGTCAGGTAAAATACCATGGAAGCCAAAATGACGGGTACCCCAATGAGCAAACCTATGTGCCGAAGCAACAAGCGGACAAAAAACAACAGGTTAAACTTCATTTCTATATATTCAAATCTGCACCGACAATGCTTTGCAAGGCCATGACCGAACCCACAAACTCTGAGCGTTGTAGTTCAAAATTCATGGTGGCTTGGTTCATCATTTGTTGGAGACGCGTGTATTCGGTGACGTTGATGACCCCATTGGCAAAGTCCTTTTCGGCCCGAATGGACTGTACCCTGAAATTATCAACGATAGAACCTGATATGAAGAACATGCGATGGTGTTTCAATAAATCATTGTATAGTTCCACGACTTTTTGTTCCAGTTCTACTTCGGCCACCTGGGTCTCAAACCGGGCTTTCTCTGCTTCTCCTTTAGCACTCAATATCCGAGCTCTTCGATTGATTATTGCGGAGAGCGGCAAACGCAGGGATACTCCTACATTATATCGGCTCTGTTCCGTGGAAAAAAGCGTCTGACTCTGGGGGTCTCCAGCAATTTGGGAATTACTTAAATTGTCAAAAATGCCGTAGTTATAACCCGCTTCGAGATTTATGTATTCCAACCAGGCCCGTTGCTCCGCAGATACGACCCCATCTCGGTATTGCTGTTCGGATTCGGTCACCTTAATAAAAGGAGAATACTCCCTTGCCATGGCAATCAGCGTATCCAAAGGCGGCAATTTCTTGCTGATATCATTTTCTTCAAGACCTTTTTCTATAAAATCATTTATAGATTGTGCGTTTGTCATTTGCAATATCCCAAAACACAGTAAAACGCCCCATATTTTCCGCATTACACATTTTCTTTTTGAAAAACAGCTTTAAAGGTTCGTAGCACAATCCACATATCTATTAGAAAAGCGTACTTGCTGTTTGCGTATTTCACATATTTTATGTCCAGTTGCTTTCTTTCTTCGGGAGACATTTTTGAACTTCTTCCTCTGGCTTCCACTTGCCATAATCCCGTAATACCGGCAGGACCATTGAATCTATCCGTCCATTCATCTGTGGTCAGCATTTCCGCTTCGTAAAGGGGTAAGGGCCTGTTGCCCACGATGGACATATCCCCTTTTAATACATTGATTAATTGGGGAAGTTCGTCGATGCTCAGTTTTCGGATAACCTTTCCCACTTTGGTAATCCGTGGGTCGTTATCAAACTTTATAAAAGCACTTTTGGCACTTTCCCTTTTTTTGGAATTATGATGCACTTCTTCTACTTCATTATCGTCCCCGATCAACATGGTTCCCGTCATGGGCTTTTCTTCCGCCCTATAAAGTTCATGTTCCCCATTTTCCATTTCGCCCTCATGCACATATTGGTTCAAGTGCTGGAATTCCTTCAATCTCCTATCTGCATCGGGGTACATGGAGCGGAGTTTATAGAAATCAAATATTTTATATCCTGTCCCCACTCTTTTTGAGATGTAATAGACTTTTCCTTTGGATTCCAAGCGTATGGCCAAAATCACCAAAAGAAGAAAAGGAGCGGCGAGCAATAACACCGTTCCTGCGATGGTGATATCGAAGGTTCGTTTCCAAAAACCGATTTTGTACTCTTTCAACTCCGTATTGGACGGAGCAATTTTTTCTCTTTTCAAATTGGCACGCAACGCTTTGAGAAACTGGATTCTATCGATAACGTTTCGCGTGGATATAGGTTGTACGTAAAAGTCGTCTATCCCGTTTTTTACAGCATCCGATAGGTCTTTTTTGTTTCTGTCCTTGGCCACCAGGATAAATGGAATGGCAGGACGATCGGCAAAACGCTTCTTGAGCGTCTTGTGAAACTCAATACCGGTCTGTCCCGGTATCAGTTTTTCACAGAGAATGGCATCTATCCCTTGGTTCTGCTCCAACCAGGTTATGGCGTTCAGTGCATTATCCACCACTTGGAAATCCACTTTTTGTGAGTAGGCCAAAAATTGGTTGGTCATTGTTACATCATTGCCGACGTAAAGAATCCGGATTTTTTTATCGGATACAATTTCCATGTTTTGGAGTTTCTTAGGTTCTAACCAATAATTTTTCCACCCTGATCAGGAGTTCTTCTGGATTAAAAGGTTTTACCAAGTAATCATCGGCGCCCAACTTTAAGCATTGGATGCGATCGGAACTACTGTCCCTACAACTCAGTACAATAATGGGTATATTGGAAAAATAACCACTCTCCTTTACCTTTTGGATTAGCTCAAAACCGTCCATATTGGGCATTTCCAAATCGGTAATGATCAAATCTGGGATGTTTCCGTCCTGCATCCAGCTCAGCGCCGCCAGGCCATCTTCTGTGGTATGGACCTTGTACGATTGCCCTAGGAATTGGGATACCAATTCGCTTAACGATTGTTTGTCGTCTACAACTAAAATTTTCATGATTCCTATTGTTTTTATTATGTAGTCCTTAACAATTGTGAAAGTAGGATAAATATTACTTTGTAATAATTCTATGTTGTAAAACCAAAAGAAGATGTTGTAAGTAGCAATTTATAGGAGGTCTTGGTATTTGTACGCTTATCGGCCAACGGTCCGGCCATGAGACCTACGGATGGAGTGCTTCTGGCCTAATGTATTTCTAAAAGGAAACCCGTCTTGAAAACCGTGTAAAACAAAAAAACAGGAACTGTTTGGTCAAACACGGGATTCTGTGATCCCGAGTTCTTCGCAGGCTTCTTCAATAGGTGCATTAAAATCGTAAAACCGGCCATTGCAGAAGGGAAACGGTTGTCCGGGTTCCCGTTCTGGAGGTAATGCCGTGTAAATATCAACTGGGATGTATTTGAACCTTCCTTTATTGTAAAGATGTATGGCCAACATGCCATCGTCACAGCCGGAAACCGCTCTAAGGTCCGTATCGTATCCTATGGTATCAATGACTTCTTTTTTGATGGCCATTCCCACGGCTCGTATGTGTTTTATTTTATGGATAAAGCCTCTCGATATCTTCCATCTAAAATAGGCAACCTTTAGTGCATTGCGAATTTTCATCCTACTAGAAAGCTGAAAATCGTGTGCATAGCTTTTGGACACAGAATAGCACAAAACCAAATCATTGTCTTGGAAAAAAGGCAACACCATCTTATCGATGTAGTAGGGGTCATAAAGCGTATCAGGGTCCATACTACATAGTATTTGGCCCCGGGCTTCTTCTAACCCTTTTTGTCTGGCATGGGTTATTCCCTGCTTGGACTGGCTCACCGTTCTGGCGCCCAGCTCCCTTAAAATTTCGAGTGAGGCCCCATCGGCATTATTTTCCACAAAAATGACCTCATACGGAATTATGGTCTTCAATTTGGAAAGCGAGACTATATGTGCCACCAAGGTTTCCTTGGCCCGATAAATGGGAATTAACAGACTCACAACAGGTTTTTCCACTTTGTCCAAAAGTTGAAAATACAAAACAAGTCGTTCAAAATCGTCCGAATTGAGCTGCTTTGGTGTTATTCCAAAATAAGATTGGTAGTGTTTGACCTGCATGGAAAATAGATGTTACTTAGACCCTATCGGCACTTAAGATGTAGTTGGTCTTCGTAGTATTCATGGTTTCCAAAACCTTATCGTTCTGTCTCCCAATTAAAGCGACCACTTTGTTCAACTCTGCGGATTTTCGATAAAGTTTCTCAAAAAAATGGGCGGCGGCAGAATCCAATACGGTCACATCTTCCAGATTTACCATAAAACTTTCATGGCGCTCCAAAATGGAATCGAAATAGGCACTTAGTACCCCCACATGTTGCGCAGTGACTTCTCCCAAAATCTTATAAACTCCTCTATTTTCCTTTATCTCCAAGGGCATATGCTAAAACATTTAAATGGTTACAACTTTTGTTTTAACATTTTCATCAAGCGTCTTATTATAGTAACGAATATAATTTCAAATATTGTAGTATTTTTCTTTCTTTTTATAACAAATTCAATCTTTGCATAAGTTCCGGGCGATTGGATCTACTAATCGGAATAACACTTTTTTCAATAAGCACACTGTTGTCTTGGATATCCACAATTTGGGTGAAATTAATAATGAAAGACCGATGAATCTGTAAAAACCGGGATTCTGGTAGTTTGTCCTTGATTTTCTTTAAAGTGGAATGTACCCGATATCTTTTACCCAAAGTCTGAATCTCAATATAGTCCCCTTTCGCCTCTATCAATAGAATGTCGTTGAACTTTAGTTTAATAAGTCTTCTATCGATATTAATGTACAATTCTTGGTCCCTTTCCGTTTTGGTCCCAAAAGAAGTAAATGGCAAAACTTGATTAAAGGCAGCGTTCAATTTCACTATACATTTTTGAAAACGTTCCTGACTTATCGGTTTCACCAGATAGTCTACAATAAAAGAATATTCATACGCTTCAATGGCAAAATTCTTATCAGAAGTGGTCAGTACAATTTTCGGTGGATTTTGCAGGGTCTCGATGAAATCAATCCCAGTAAGTTTGGGCATGTGGATGTCCAAAAATATAAGGTCCACCTGGTTGTCTTTCAAAAACTTGAGGGCTTCAAGCGCATTGGGAAACTCTGCCCTGACCTCCATGTCTGGAATCGTCTTGCAAAGCTCGGCCACGATGGCACGGGCACTTGCTTCATCGTCAACAATGATACTTCTCATCTTATGCTATTTTTAGTATGAACTGCTCCACGGTATGCAAAATCTCATGGAATTGGCCTTGTAGTTTCGTATCGCCGTATTTTAGGTCTTCTTCATATTTAATTGCCAATCTATAGCCTTCCTGTAATCCCAAAATACCGAGCTTGTGCTTGATTTTGTGCACAATCTTTGCAGATTCATCCAATTTTTCCGACTCTAAATTTTCCATGTATTCTTCCTTTTCCTTGGGAAACTCGGTTTGGATGATGTTCAAGAATTTCTTCTCAAACACTTCATTACCTCCTGAGATTTCCTTTATGTAATCAAGATTAGGGTGTTCCATAGTCCAAATTTTTGTTGATAGTGAAGAAAAATGTGGTGCCCCTCCCTTCTTCGGAGGACAACCAAATATCTCCTTTATAATAATTGATGATTTTTTTCACAAGGGCCAACCCGATGCCCGTAGCATCTGAATTGTTTTCCAATTTCCTGAACATGTCAAATATGCCGTTCTGAAGATGATCGGGAATCCCCTTGCCATTATCGGTGACACTGAACAACCAGTTTCCTTTCTCTTCTTTTACATCTATCACAACCAGCCCGTATTCCTTGTCCTCTATCGCAGCGATAGCATTGGTGATTACATTTTTGAACAGCTGCTCCATCCTGTATTTCCCGGTAAAGAGCCTTGGAAGCTTTCTGCTTTTTTTAAGGGTGACCGATTCAGGAACATAGATTGTATTTTCAATTTCATCGATAAGCGTATATAAATCGACCAAAACGGGTGGCTCTTTAAGCGAATCTATGGTCGAGTGTTCTAATATTCCATCGATAAGGCTATCCATTTTGGTGAGGTTCTGAAATATAAGTTCCACATTAGCTTGACTTTGGGCATTGAATTTATCCCGACCCTCTTCAAATACCCAGCTTACTAATGAATGTACATTGCGGATGGGGGATTTTAAATCATGGGAAACCATATGGGCATAATTGTTCAAAGATTCATTTTGTTGCTCCAAATTTTGTAACAGTACATCCTTCTCCGCGGTTATTGTCACAAGTTTATGGGCTTGTTGTTCAATATCCTCCACCAGTTTTAGTGGATCAAACTTCATTGCCTTTGCATCTCCATTTAAATGTTGGACATCCGCCACCGCTTGGCTCAGGGATTTAAGTACTTTTCTTTGGGCTTCTGCCTCTGTGTTAAGCCGTTCATTAGCTTCAAAAAGTTCAGTAGAACTTAGGGACGTAGCCCTCTGAATCATGGTTATTTTTTCGTCAAAATTGGAATACGAATCACTGACTGCATTGAAAAATGCATCCAATGCCGGATTCTCTTTAAAATCGTCCGGGAGGTGTTTCCGTATTTGCCTTTTTAACAACGAGTGCATTTATTCGCTCAATAGAGTTAATGTCATGGTTTGATTGTGCAATTGGCATTGATTGCTATCGGTAAATGGAGACATTTCGCCATAGGAATAGAATCCCGCTATGGTTGCATCCGGACCAATTACTTCAGCCACCTCTTCAATTTCTTCTTCGGT
>NZ_CAKZYF010000004.1 GCF_937884665.1 uncultured Allomuricauda sp.
ACTAGAATTCATACCGTAATCCAATGTTGAAGTTTCTTCCTACAGAAGCAAATCCAAACCGGTCAACATAATCGGCATCAAAAATATTGTTAATGCTTCCGGAGACGGTCAATTTCTTAAACGTATACGATACAAAACCATCAAAGAGATTATAAGCATCTAGAGTAATTTCCTCATTTTCAGGAACTTCTCCAACATACAAATGAGTCAATTTCACGAGTAACTTCTCAACAGGAATTGCTGAAAAAGTAAACCCGAATTTATTGTCCGGGACCCTTCTCAATATCATATCATCGTTGATAGCCCCGGTGTATGTATAATTACCTGTCAATGTGAGTTGCGGCAAGAAGGCATATCTGGCGTTTAGCTCTATTCCGTCCACAGCGGTTTCACCCTCAAGATTAACGTAACTCCCACTCGTAAAATCGGGACTAGAGACAAAATCGATAAGATTTTCATCTTTTCTGTAGAAATACACAGCTGAGAATTGAAACTTTTCCTTGAATATCCATTCAAAGCCAGCTTCGGCCGATTCTGACTCTTGGGGTTCAAGATCGGGGTTACCGGCATCTCCCATAAGAAAACCGAAATCACCAGCAAATAGTTGATTTAAAGAGGGGGATAGGAATGCTGTGGCATAAGAACCTAGAATCTTGAGTTGGTTGGAGCCAAATTCCAATCGGTAACTCGGATTCACATTCCAAACAAAATTAGTTCCATACAAACTGTGGTTATTCAAACGACCCCCCAGCTGAAAGTTGAAATTTTCGTAATCGTGAATAATAGATAAATAGGGGTCGATCATGGTAAAGTTTTCACTATCTGCATCCTCAGGTTTCCATACGGGACGCTGAAAATTAATTCCTCCTATCAACTTTATCGCATTGGTAAGCACTTGATCAACGATGATGTCTGCTTGTAGTGCATTTCCGTTAAACTCGCTAATGTCCCTCTCATTGGGATCATTACGATTTGGAGAATTAAAGATTCGTTCGTTGGTATGATAGGAGAAATTGGCTCGCACACTTCCACTGTTCCATTGGTATTTTGGAGATATGGCGAATTTAAGTAGTGTCTGTTCCAATTCCGAGTCATTATCCCTGAACGCGCCGGCGTCAAAACCACTTTCAATAGCGTCAGATGTTACCAAAAGTCCAATCGAGAATTGGTCATTGAATTGATACCCCAGCCTTCCCAAAAAATTGAAGCTTTCAAAATCGTCATCATCAAAACCCTGATTCCCGATGGTATCCAACGCCGCCGAAAACCCATCCGAGGACTTATAGGAACCGCTGAACATATAGTTGAGTTTGTCACTGCTACCTGATACGTTTACATTGGACATAAAGGTGTTAAAGCTACCGTATTCCGTATTCAAAGTTGTTTTAAAGGTCTCTTTAGCTGCTTCTTTGAGCTTAATGCTAATTACACCCGCCGCGGCTCCCGTACCGTAAAGGGAACTCAATCCTCCCTTAAGGACTTCAATGGATTCTACCTGATCTAAATCCAACAAACGAAGATCAAATGTCTGCGCCACACCGGACGGATCGTTATACGGTATTCCATCAATAAGAATTAATGTTTGTTCGCTCTGTGCCCCCCTTATTCGGTAGTTAATGTTGGTCCCAAGAGTGCCAAAATTTCCATCTATTTGGACACCGGGAATTTCATTAAGTAAGTCGGTAACGTCTTTACCGCGATTCGCTTCAATTGTTTTTTGATTGAGCTTAAAAATAGTTTTTCCTGATTTTTCAACCAAGGTTTCAATTTTGTTCCCCGTAAGGACTACATCATCCAGTTGGACCACTTTTAATGAGTCCTGTGATTTTCCAATAGCTACACAACAGACTGTAGCCATAATAAAAAGATACTTTTTCATTCTTTTGATTATAGTTGATTTTAAGTAAAAGCTACCCTTCTTATTTTGCAGGAAGCCATAATTTATGTAAAACTTTCACCCGAAGCTTACATTAAACGGTTTTCATCCGGCAGGTCTCCTGACTTGCATTTGCTATTTAACCTTCCCGTCAAACGACAGTGGTTCGAAGAAATAGCAACTTGCCTTAACAAGATGCTGAAACGAATTCAGCACAAGCTTACAGTTGCGGGGACAGTTCTTGATTTTCACAAGATTCCCTTTTAAGTCCATGGTTCATCGATTGAAAACACAGACACCGAATAAGCGGCAAATATATGTTTTTCAGAAAGCAAAAGGTAGAAGAAGTGCGATTATCTTTTAAAGAATTAAATCGGGAGAAAACTCTATTTTTACATTCAAACATGGTGCATACGCATAACAGGGAATCCGGTGCTATTCCAAAAAAAATAAATTCCGGAGCTGCCCCCGCAGCTGTAAGCCAAACTCAGCTAGTCTGAGGAGTTTTATAGAAAGCCACTGTTGGACAACAGTCTTTATGGGAAGGCATAAAACTTGGCAAGCCAGAAGACCTACCATTTTAAACAACAATAATTCGACGCTTAGGGGATGGAGCTATCGGATGAGAACAATCTGTAGGCCATCACACCTATGTTCCATTCATTGGTCCTTATTTCCGTATATCTGTTTTTGAATTCATGGTCAATAAAAAGAGGAGAAACGTATTAGGTGTAATTGGTGTACTGCTTCTGACGGCCTGCCAGTCACATCAGAAACAGTCCCAAGAGAAAGAAGGGGTAGCTTCAGAAGTTATCCCAAGAGAATTTAAACCCCAAATAAAGTACGCCCAACATTTCACCGTTAGTGTGGAGGAGAATTACAAGTCCATCATCGTTGGAAATCCGTGGGTAGTTGGTGATACGTTGGCATCGTATCTACTATACCCCAAAGGCAAGGAAGAACCTGCTGTTGAATGGGCGGAATTTAAGATTCCGATACCTTTGGACAGCGTAGTTGCTACCTCTAGTCCACATATAGGCTTCATCGGATTGCTAGAAGAGCTGGACAAGATTGTGGGAGTTGCCGATGACAGATATATTTTTGACTCCTACGTTTATGAAAAAGTGAGCCAAGGTACAATTGCACAGGTAGGCTCTTTGAAGAATAGTAACCTTGAGATATTATTGGACGTATCTCCTCAACTTGTCATGAAAACCGGCGTGGACAATGTCAGAAATGAGGACGCCCGTTTAGCCGAAGTCGGAATACCGGTTTCATATAATGTGGAATGGATGGAAACCAGTATGTTGGCCAGAGCGGAGTGGATTAAATTTGTCGGGGCTTTCTTTAATAAGGACGCGGAAGCAGATTCTATCTTCAGAAATGTGGAAAAAGAATATCTAAAAGCCCTATCCATTACTTCCAATGTTCACGACAGACCTTCCATTATGACGGGCAATAACTTTAAGGGAACGTGGTATGTGCCTGGTTCGGACAGCTATTTAACGAAACTCATTCAAGATGCCGGTGGAACGTACCATTATAAGGACCAAAAGTCGACAGGTAGTCTCCCACTTAGCTTTGAAGTGGTCCTTGATGACCTTGTAGATGCGGATTATTGGATCGGACCAAGGGCACAGTCCTTGAAAGAATTGGAAATGATGGATGAACGATATACCCTATTTAAAGCTTTTAAAGACGGAAATGTATATACCTTCAATAAAAGAATGAGTAAAAATGGAGGCAACGATTACTGGGAAAGTGGAATGGCCCGGCCCGACCGTATTCTTAAGGACGTCATTAAAATTTTCCACCCTGACCTACTTCCCGATCATCAACTGTTCTATTACAAAAAGCTCCAATAATCATCCTGATAATTGATAAAAAGCAATACATACATAGTAAAACCTTGGGGAGTGGTACTCATTGGAGTTGGTTCGATTCTATGCCTATTTCTCCTGGATTTGAGCTTGGGGAGCGTAAAAATATCAGTGGAAGAATTGTTCCGTATCATTTCGGGAAATGCCTCTAAAAAGTCTTGGGAATATATCTTTTTTAATTTCAGGCTTCCCAAAGCAATTACAGCAATTTTAACAGGAGCAGGTATTTCTGTGGCCGGATTACAGATGCAAACACTTTTCAAAAATCCACTGGCAGGCCCCTCTGTACTAGGGATCAGTCATGGGGCGAGCTTGGGAGTTGCGGTGTTCGTACTTTCGTCGACCGCGATTTTTGGAGTGACCGCCAACTTTCAAGAAACACTGGGTAGTTGGGGCCTTATCCTTTTTGCTATAATTGGATCTTTTTTGGTGCTTTTGGGGGTGTTATTGGCCTCATCTAAAGTATCGGACACCGTTACGGTTTTAATTGTTGGTTTGATGTTTGGCTTTATCACAGGTGCCATAGTTAATATCTTACAGTATTTCAGTGATCCGGAGTTGATCCAAAACTTTCTGGTCTGGACATTCGGCAGTCTTTCGGGGGTGGCATGGTCCCAGTTGAAGGTAATGGGTCCAGTCCTAGTTCTTACACTTCTATTCTCTTTATTCTATTCCAAAGAAATGAACGCCTTGCTTTTAGGGGAGAACTATGCGACCGGGGTCGGGGTCAATGTTTCGAGAACAAGATTAAAACTGATTCTGACCACTAGCATAATTGCTGGTACTGTCACGGCGTTTACCGGTCCAATTGCTTTCATTGGTGTCGCCGTCCCCCACCTAGCGCGTTTGCTTTTCCGTACTTCAAATCATAAAGTGCTGATTCCAGCAACCATGATGTGTGGTATGGTAATTATGTTGGTTTGTGATATTGTATCGCAAGTACCCGGAGCCCAAACAACTCTTCCGCTAAATTCGGTTACCGCACTCTTTGGTGCACCTGTCATTTTAGCCATAATTATTAAAAGCAAGAAAATGAAAGGAGCTTTCTAATGGAACATGAATCTGAAAAAACCCCAGGCGATACTCCCTTTACGGTGCCCATCCTTTATACACAGGGGTTGACCATAGGTTACCAAACAAAAAAAGGGGTTCTAGAACTTGAAAGGGATTTAAGTATAAAAATCCACAATGGCGAGCTTGTATGTTTAATTGGGCCAAATGGCTGCGGTAAGTCCACTTTGATGCGTACTATCGCTGGGTTGCAAAAACCATTAAATGGAGACACTGTTATCTCCGGGGTTGATGTAAAAAAAATGAAGCCCCATCAATATGCGCGATTATTGAGTTTGGTTTTAACGGATAAAATAAATGTGGGGGGCATGACGGTATTGGATATTGTTTCCGTAGGTCGTTATCCGTACACTAACTATTTCGCAAAACTGGAACCAAAGGATCATGAGATTATTGAAGACGCGTTGGACAACGTTCATTTAAATGATTACAAGGATAGGTTCTTTCATGAGTTGAGTGATGGGGAAAAGCAACGTGTACTTATAGCTAAAGCCCTAGCACAAGACACTCCTTTGGTAATGCTTGATGAGCCAACGGCCCATCTCGATTTACCCAATCGTGTGGAAATCATGAACATCCTTAAACGTTTGGCCAAAGAAACCAATAAGGCCATATTCCTCTCTACCCACGAATTGGACCTTGCGCTTC
The DNA here is from genome assembly GCF_937884665.1 of uncultured Allomuricauda sp. Lineage (GTDB taxonomy): Bacteria > Bacteroidota > Bacteroidia > Flavobacteriales > Flavobacteriaceae > Flagellimonas. Next base: position 5,476 of record NZ_CAKZYF010000004.1, read on the forward strand.
AGACAGCGGATACCATTTGGTTAATGAACAGAGATGCGAAGATGGAAATCGGCACACCCGAAGATTTGGTTTTGTCCGGTATGTTTGAGCAAGTGTTCAAAAGCAATTCTTTTACTTTTAATAAACATTCAGGGTCTTTCAAAGTTGTACACGCCATCAAAGGAAAGGTGTCCTTATCGGGAAATGATGTTTACAGTATTTGGGCCCGGCGCGCATTGGAAAGAGAAGGCTATGAAGTGGCAACCGATTCGGATTGGTTCATTAAAGTGCAATATTCCAATGACCTATGGGAACTAAACATCCATAACAAGACCTATAATTGTCATAATATTGCTGAGCTTTTACGAACATTGCGTCAAGAAATGTCCTTGATCAGTGACAGCACGTAACAATAACCAACTCATCCCAGATTTGTTCGTTTTCCGCGAAGATTCAATTTTTGGCTTTTTTCTTGCGCTTGTAAAGAAATAGATTCCATTTTTCCTCTGCCACGCCATGTTTATCCATCTCAGCCCTGGCCAGTATAAAAAAGAGGTCGGACAATCGGTTGATGTAGGCGGAAACATACTCCTCCACGCAATCCGGATCCTCATCGGCAAGACTGAACAAGGTTCTTTCTCCACGCCGCATCTGGGTTCTGCAAACATGGCATAGGGCAGAAATTTCATTTCCCCCTGGAAGCAAAAAATAATCTGAAGGACTACTCATTGCCCCTTCCAGTTCATCAATCCATCGTTCGCAGAATTCCGCTCCATCAATCGGTCTAGGGTTCGGGTTTTCTTTTTTGGAATCAGAAGGGCGTGCCAAGTGGGACATCATATCCATAAGGTCTTTTTGGATTCGGTGCAGGTTCTTCTGCCAACTATGTTCCGACCCTAACTTGGAACGCAGCAGGCCTATAGTACTATTTACTTCATCCAATGTTCCCAAGCATTCCATCCGTGCGCCATTCTTAGCAGTACGTTTTCCCCCGAAAACCCCGGTGGTTCCTTTATCTCCTTTTCTGGTATAAATTTTCATCTGTTATTTTTATTATTTTTTATCAGTCAGATTTAATTCGCCATTGAACATTCCGTTCGGTATTCGAATTTGTCTAGCTCATTTCATAATGATATTCCCAATTTTAAAAACTCATGAACGAAATTAACTCTTATTGGAACAGTATCCTTGGGAAGGATGACGATATCGAATCCGCTTTCGATATAACGTACCTTCAAAACCCGCTCGAGTTCCAAACAGTGCTCAAAGCTCTGTAGCCTTTGCTCATCCTTTTGGTAAATGCTTCGCCAAGTAGGTGCGAAAAATACCTTCCTATGAAATCGATCGTGATACGGGAAGGAACTGATTGATAACGGAATTGGCTTAGCTTCTACTTGTAGATAAGCAGTCAAATCGAGAATGGAACGATCTATAAATAGCGCTTGGGGATTTGCTTCAAGTTCGACTATGGACGCTTTGTAGACCAATTCAGCAAACCGGTTCATATCTTGCCATGGCGTTCCCGTTCTACCTTTTTCTTGTTCATTGACAATAACCTTCCTGGAAACTTCATGTACGCATGGATAATTCTCCGCAAGTGCATTGACCAAAGTGGTTTTTCCAGTTCCGGGTGCTCCGGTAATGATGTATTTCTTAATGTAAGTACTCATGCAAAAAATAAAAAGTCACACTATATAGAAGAATAAACAGGATACTGCTGGCCCAATTTACGTAGGATGCTGTTTTTAAGTCCTTGGTGGTAAGAATCCTGCGATTATTTCCGATGTACGGTTTTTCCACAAGTTTTCCCTCATAGTAATTTGGCCCGCCAAACTGACAATCGAGAATGTAGGCTAATGCTGCTTCCGGATATCCTGAATTGGGACTTGAGTGCTTCTTACCTTCTCGAAAAACGAATCCTAAACCTCCAAGTTTAATGGTAACTACCAGCATCAAAAAAGCGGTAATCCTTGCAGGGACAAAGTTGGCGACATCATCTAGTTTGGCCGCGAATCTTCCAAAGATTTTGTACCGATTTGATTTATAGCCTATCATGGAGTCCAGGGTATTGATCATTTTGTAGGCTACCGCCCCGGGAACACCTAAAATGAAATAATAAAAAAGGGGAGCAATCACACCATCACTCAAATTTTCTGCGATTGTCTCCAGTGTTGCGGTACGTATCTGCTGCCCATTGAGGTTGGAAGTATCTCTTCCCACAATCCAAGATAGCCGTTCTCTTCCTGCTTCCAGTCCATTTTTTTCCAATGTCCGAAATACGGCATAACCTTCCTTAACGAGTGTTCGGTTGGCCAAACAATAAAACAAAAGAATAACAGCGACGATATATGAAAGAATGGGGTTTACGACTCGCAATCCATCCAAAGAGAAATAAGTTAAGCTATAAGCGGATAAAACCAACAAAACGACCAAAACCATTCCCTTGATAAATTTATTTTTTCCTTTATTAAGCGCTATCTCACCAGCGGAAATAGATTTCCCAAAAAGCACGATCAAATGCGGTAACCAGCGTGGGTCGCCCAATAAGGAGTCCAGTGCAAAGGCGATCACTACGATATAAATCGGGGCTATTTCCAACGTTTAAGGGCGTTTATTAGAGCTCTATTTGCATCCTTACTTTGTGTAGAAAGGCGTATGTATTCGCCATCTATACCTTTGAAATTTGTCGCATCTCGAATCAGGATTCCATGTTCCTTTACCAAATATTCTTTTAGTTCCGAAGCTTTGCCTTTTTTTATTTCAGTCAAGAAATAAGAGGTGTGGGTGGGTTTCACTTTTAACCAATTTATTGCTGAAAGTTCATAGACAAATGCTTTGGTTTCTTCCAGCAGTTCTTCGACATTGAAGAGCCATTGGTCATAATGCCCAAATAGTTGCAGTCCCGCTTCAATGGCCAGGGCATTTACGGTCCACGGCATTTTTTTGCTTAGAAGCCTCTCTACAGTTTTTGGGGAAGCTGCTAAATAGCCCAATCGTATCCCTGGAATGGCGAAGGTTTTGGTCAGGGAGCGAACAACAATCAGGTTGTCAAAATACTCAACCAGAGCAATCAGTGATTTCAGTTGGTTCGTGAATTCAATATAGGCTTCATCGATGACAAAAGTTGTATTGGGTGCATGTTCCATATATTGTACCAATTTCTTGGTCGGGATGATCATTCCATCTGGGTTGTTGGGATTGCAGATGAAAACTAAGTGATAGTCTTGGGGCCGTAACCATGTTTTATCAACCAAATCATAATTCAGTCCATGAACCTTACAAGCATCTTCATATTCCGTGAAGGTAGGAGCAAAAATTCCTGCAGACTTTCCAGAAAACATTTGTGCAATCAAATAAAATGCTTCAGTGGCTCCATTGGTAAACAAAAAATGATTCTTGTCCAACTGAAATCTCTTTGCCACTGCTTCATTAAGTTCTTCTGCAGCAGGGGAAGGATAATTTTGAACGCTATCTATAGCTGAAGATATGTAGGTCAAAAGCTCCGGCGGAGAACCCTTATAATATACATTGGAACTAAAGTTGTACTTTATTTCATCGGTATACCGAAACAGGTCATCCCCATGTCCGTAAATCATTTTACCGTACTGTTTTTAATTATGGTACCCATATCCAAGTGCTGATCAATCCATTCGGCAAGCTTATCGTATTGTTCTTCCTTGAATTGCAAATAGTTTTTGGCTTGCGCTTCCTTGTTTTTCAAGTGAAGTAATTCATTCACCACAACTTGGTTGTCCAAAATACCGTGAAGATAGGTTCCCCAGCTCTTGTCACCATCAAAGTAGCCTTCCGGCGATTCTCCAATAAAATTCAAGTGTTTGTGTTCGGGAACCTTCGTTTCCCCCATATGAATTTCATATCCGCTACATATTTTGCCATAGTCTTTGAATATGAAACTTTGTTGCACTACCGTCTTTTGTTTGGTAAGGGTCGTGGTAATATCAAAAAGTCCCAAGCCCTCTTCCTTACCGCGATTACTTTCAACCTTATAAGGGTCGTTTATCCAATTTCCCATCATTTGATATCCACCACAAATTCCTAGTATGGGAATCTTTGGATACAGTTCTTGAATGGCTTCAAAGATGCCATCTTGCTTTAAAGCTACTAAGTCCTCAATGGTATTTTTGGTTCCTGGGATAATAAGCACATCAGCCTTCTTCAACTCTTCCACATTTCTAGAGAAATATAGGTTGACCAGTGGTTCCTGTTCCAAGGCTTGGAAATCCGTATAGTTTGAGATGTAGTGCAAATGGACTACCGCTACATTAAGCTTATTTTCTTGTGCTGCGGTCTTTCTTGCTTTGAGCGCCACCGAGTCTTCCTCTTCCAAAACGATATCCGAGGTGTAGGGCATTACACCAAGCACGGGTATTTTGGTCAAATCTTCCAGTATTTTTTTT
>NZ_CAKZYF010000005.1 GCF_937884665.1 uncultured Allomuricauda sp.
ATCAATTCTGCAATTTTCTCCATCCGTTTGGAGTCCCCCTTAAAGGAGGCTATGGCTTAGTAAAAATCCGCCTCGTCCACGCCCATCTGTTGGCAAATCCATTTGGCGCCAGCCAAATTGTTCAGATTGTGTCTTCCAAAAACTTCAATGGGCATTTCACCCTCCAGGGTATCCAAAAGTGTGGTTCCATCTTCAACGCTATAGTGCGGGGTGGTGTAGGGAAACTTTCGGATGGTATTTTCCGAGCTTTCCACGAGCTGTTTCAAAGTTTCGTCCTCCGCATTGTAGGTAATGCTCCCCCCCTTCACAATTTGGTCCACAAAAATCCGAAATTGCTCTACATAGCCCCCAAACGTTGGGAACACATTAATATGGTCCCACGCAATGCCGCTCAAAAGGGCAATATTGGGTTGGTACAAATGAAATTTTGGCCTGGGGTCCAAGGCTGAGGAAAGGTATTCATCACCTTCTAAAACCATAAAATCGTTTGTCTCGGTCAAATGAACCATCCGGTCAAAACCTTCCAACTGGGCGCCCACCATATAGTCCGTATCAATATCGCAATAGTGCAGCACGTGCAGAATCATAGCGGTAATCGTGGTTTTTCCGTGGCTCCCCCCGATCACCACGCGGGTCTTGTTCTTGGACTGCTCGTATAAAAACTCGGGATAGGAATAAATGGGCACTTCCATCTGTTGCGCCCGTAAAAGCTCAGGATTGTCCGCTTTGGCGTGCATGCCCAAAATCACGGCATCCAGTTCTTGGTGTATTTTTTCAGGGAACCACCCGAATTCTACGGGCAACAATCCCATGTTGGCCAATCTACTTTTGGAAGGTTCAAAGATAACGTCGTCGCTTCCCGTGACTTCGCAACCTTTATCTGCAAGGGCCAAAGCCAGGTTGTGCATGGCACTGCCGCCAATGGCGATGAAATGGATTTTCATGGGTTCTATTTACTTTTCAAAGATAGGTATTGCCTTCAGATTCACCGATGGATTTTACAGGATATGAACGTTGTTTTCGCTTTGGTAGAGGATTGGCGGATAAGGTTGATTTGAGTATTTTTAGAACTTATCCAAAACCTTGAAAAATGAATTTATCTGAAATTCCACCGAAAGAAATTATGCCTGGCTATCATGGGAAAATGGTACATGCCAAGACTATGACCTGGGCCTTTTGGGATGTGGAGGAAGGTGCCGCCGTACCGGAACACCATCACGTACATGAACAGATCATGCACGTAGTAGATGGAAATTTTGAGTTTACCCTGAACGGTGCCACCAAGACGTATCATGCGGGCGATGTGGTCATCATACCCTCCAACATGCCCCATAGTGGCAAAGCACTGACCCCTTGCAAATTGATGGATATCTTTAGCCCGGTAAGAACGGAATACCAATAACATGGAAATTTCACTTTTAGGAAAAAATGCCCTGGTGGGCGGCAGTAGTAAAGGCATTGGCAAGGCAATCGCATTACAATTGGCAGCCAGTGGCGCCAATGTGACCCTAATGGCACGGAATGAAAAAGCAATGGAACTTTTGGCACGTGACATGGACCGTTCAAAAGGACAAATGCATGACTATTTGGTGGTGGATTTTTCTGATTTTGCTTCATTCAAGAAAACTATTTCAGCATTTTTCGAGACCCGTACGGTTTCCATTTTAGTGAACAATACCCAAGGTCCGGAACCCGGTAGTGCTTTGGAAAAAGAAGTGGAAGATTACCAGAAAGCCTTTGATCTTCTTTTTAAGTCCGTGGTGTTTACCACAGAGCTGGCATTGCGGGGGATGGTGGAAAGGCGATGGGGGCGAATCATCAATGTGGCCTCTATTTCTGTAAAGGAACCCCTCAATTATCTGGCGCTCTCCAATTCCATTAGGGCGGCCCTTGTCACCTGGGCCAAAAGCTTGGCCATTGATGTGGGCAAGGACAACATTACCGTGAACAGCATATTGACCGGATACTTCGATACGGACCGCATTGCGGGACTGAACGCTAAAAAAGCGGAAAAAATGGGGGTTTCCCCAGAAGAAGTACGGGATTCCATGAAGGCCCAAGTTCCTTTGAAACGTATAGGAGACCCCGAGGAGTACGGTTTTTTAGTGGCTTTCTTAGCATCAGACCATGCTTGGTACGTTACAGGGACCAACATTCCAATAGATGGGGGACTTTTAAAATCGCTGTAAGCTTGGAAGCACCCCTAACGACAGATAAGTAATTTTAGTTACTTTTAGAATCTAACCTTTAAAAACACAAACTGATGAAATCAAAAATCTTTTTGGTTGTCCGACTCTTGTTCGCCATTATATTGCTGGTTTTCGGCATAAACAAATTCGTGGAATTCCTACCCCCTTTTGAACTTGAAGGATCAGCCTTGAATTATTTTACCGCTTTGGCCGAAAGTAAGACCCTAGATTTGGTAGGTGTCGTTGAAACGGTGGCGGGCCTTTCCTTATTGTTGAACAAGTACGGTGCACTATGGGCGGTCATAATGATGAGCGTCTCGGTGAACGCGGTACTTTTCCATGCTACGTTAGACCCAGTAAACATAGGTCCTGCACTTGGTTTGCTTATCTTGAACATCGTCGTTCTTGTGGGATATAAGGATCGGTACAAGGATTTACTAAGAGCTTGACAAAGGGCCTCTACGGAGGTCTTTTTTTGTTTACAGACTCATTTTGTCCTTAAAAATATAAGATTGCCTTCTTGAAACTTCGACTTCATCCCCATTCTTCATGGTCAATTTCAATTTTCCGTTGAACCAGGGCACCACATTTTGAATAAAGTTGGTATTGATGATTTGCTGCCGGTTCACCCTAAAAAAAGAGGTTTCAGGAAGTTTTTCTTCAATCTGGTTCAAGGATTTGTAAAGTAATGGTCTTTTATCCTCAAAGAATACCCGGGTATAGTTCCCAACAATTTCAAAATGGGAAATATCACCGACTTTGACCAACCAACACGCTTCCCCATCTTTAATGAAGATTTGGCTGTTCTCCTTCAACCGATGGTCTTTTGAAGACTCCGAAGCGTTGGTGATCAATTGGGCACGGGCTTTTTCCAGTGCTTGCCCAAAACGCTTGGCATTTACTGGTTTCAACAAATAATCCAGCGCATTGTACTCAAAAGATTTTATCGCGTACTCATCAAATGCCGTAGTGAATATGGTAATCGGTACTTCATCAAGCATTTGAAAAAGCTCAAAACCGTCTTTTTCTGGCATATTGATGTCCAAGAACAATAGGTCGGGTCTCATATGCTGAATTAATTCATAAGCGCTGTCCACATTTTCTGCTTCACCCAAAAGTTCAACCTCTTTGTGCTGTTTTAAAAGCTCTTTCAACTCTTGCCTGGCCAAACGGGAGTCTTCCACAATTACAGCGCTGATTTTCATGACAAAGGGATTTTGATGAGCGCAACGACTTCGTCCGTAATCTCACTCAAGTAAAACGAAGCTTTATCCGCATAAAGCAATTTGAGCCTTTGTCTGATATTCTTTAGTCCCAGCTGGGTGGTATTGTGGGCTATTTTAAGTTTTCCCGTGTTCTTTACCTCTATGGTCATCAAATCCCTTTCTTTTTTAATGGTCAATATAATCCGACCGCCCTTTTTTACATTGGAAACACCATGCTTTACCGCGTTTTCAATCAACAACTGGATGACCATGGGCGGAATGTTGAGCTTTAGGGTACTGGAATCTACATTTTTCACAAATTCCATACGGTCCTCAAATTGGATTTTATTTAAGTCGATGTAATTGTCTATAACCTCCAATTCTTCTTCCACCGGAATGGAATCCACATTGTTCTTCGTCAAAGAGTATCGTAGGATTTCGGATAACTTGGTCAGCATTTCCCGGGATTTTTCAACATCTTCCAGCATCAAGACCATTAAATTATTTAGGCTATTGAACATAAAATGGGGATTAATCTGTCCCTTAAGGGTATTCAGCTGTGCTTGCTTTAGATTGGTGTTCAGTTCCAAGCGTTCTATTCGGTCCCTATTGAGTTTAAGCAGCAATTTGATGACCAAATAGGTCACTAACCAAGCACCGACGAGAAAAAGTGCGTTGACAATCTGAATCCATACTTTGTCATACGCCTTGAATACCTGGATTTCCGCCTCTGTCAGCTGAGGGCCAAACCTTCCATAAAGGTATCCCAAAGCGAAATTCATAGACCCAAAAAGTATACAGGTCAAAAGGTAGGCAACCGCTATTTTGAGAAAATCCTTTGCATCAAAAGATTCAAAATCGATATTCCGTTTTAAGTACCATCGCAGCAGCGAGGTAGTAAAAATGGAGATAAAAATCCCAAATACTATAGAATATACAACAAGCGGGGTACTTATCTTTTTCATTATAAAAAGGGAGAGGCAGTTGATAAAACCCCATCCCAAAAACTGAAGTACCCAAAAAATCGTGCTCTGATTCTTCTCGGTTATGTTCATATCCCTTTAATCAATATCAAATATACTGGACTTTACCATGTTTTTTAATGGACAATGTGGTATGCAAATTTTCCCATACCAAAACCAAGAGTAAAGAAAACCAACAGGGCCAGAAAGGTTATAAATATTACTTGTAACTTCCGATTAGGCATCAATTTGAAATCGCCTTTTCCAAAAACTATCTCTTTTGATTTATTTTGAATAGTAGAAAAAGAACGGGACGGCAGGACTTGTGTACCCAAAAATTGATACAAAAAAACGACAGCGACCAAAAATGAGGATATGGCGAATATAGGTTTCTCAAAGGCATTTATTTGAAGGCTTCCGATGATGGTAAATGCCAGAGCAGCGAACAAAGCCGTTATTCTTCCTGCTTTTTTCATGATTTATTTATTTGTTCGGAGGTAGGATTCATTTTTTTCCTTTTACAAGTTCTTTTGTTATCTAGGATAGCAATCCATATCATAGAGATAGCAGCATAAAAAATGGGGAAGAATTTACCATAATCCCAGCCTTGTGTTTTTCCATATAGGGAGGCCAATACCCCTACGACCCCAATTGCCAAAATTATCCATTGGTGTGTTTTTAGTTTCATAGTTCGACCCGTTTAAAAGATGACCTCAAAAAGAGAGGTCAAGAGGATTATTATCAATTTCGCTAAAGCTATCATTCCGGTTTATTTTGAAGTTTACAAGCCAAATATATCGGGAAGGCTATTGGAATAAAACCAAATTATGACCAGTGGCAAAATCAAAAGGACGAGCGGTAACTGTAACGGTAAACCGCTGTTTACCAAAAAAAAGGAGCCCGAAGGCTCCTTTCTGTTCAGCGATTCGTTGCTGTTTTCATTAGTCTTTTAAGGGAGCGGAAAGCTCTTGTTTTCCCAGATGTTTGGCATAAAAGCCCATCATGGACTTATACAGTTCAATTCGATTTTCTTCTTTGCCAAAACCATGGCCCTCATCATATTTTACCATGTAAGGCACATCAAATCCCTTTCCACGCAAGGCACTGACAATTTGATCGGACTCATCGATGTTCACCCTTGGGTCATTGGCGCCTTGAACCACGAACAAAGGCTTCTTTATTTTATCAATTTGATATACTGGGGATACTTCTTCCATGATTTTCTTTTCCTCGGGAACGTCCTCATCATACCAAATCTCTTTTATGATTTTTAAGTATGGTTTCCAATAGGGCGGAATGGTTTTCATAAAAGTGAACAAATTGGAAACCCCTACGTAATCCACACCGCAGGCATATAGGTCCGGGGTCTTGGTCAATCCGCGTAGAACGGCATAGCCTCCATGACTACCGCCATAAATTGCCACTTTGCTTGGATTTATCCAACCCTGGTCAATTACATATTTCACCCCATCTTCGACATCATCCATTGCTTTTCTTCCAATTTGTTTAAAACCGGACTTCAAAAACTCTTTGCCATATCCTCCTGAAATCCTGAAGTTGACATGGAGTGTGGCGTACCCCCGACTCGCGAACAATTGTGCCTCGGGATTGAAACCCCACGAATCGCGAATCCCTTGGGGACCACCATGTGGATTTACTATCAATGGTACCTTTTCTCCAGCCAAAGCTGCCTTGGGCAAGGTGATGTACCCGTGCAAAGTAAGTCCATCCCGACTTTTAAAGGTAATAGGTCGCATCTCGGACATATCTTCCTCCTTGAGCTGTGGCATCAAATTATAGAGAAACTTGAACTCATCCTTCGCTTGGTCATAGGAGTAGTACTCCCCATACAACCTATCACTTTGAATATATATCAAAAATTGGTCCTCTTCATCAGTAAAATCAGCAATTGAATATTGCTTCCCTGGGAAACGCGACACAATTTTATCATGGAATTTTTTGTAAAAATCGCTAACAGGTACTATTTCAGTCTTCTCCCCTTCAAACTGAAAATAGTCAAGCTCGTACCCTCGTTTTCGAGATATTCCCATGTTTTGTACATCATACTTGTCGTCCGAGAAAACTTTTTTAAGGATTTTATCTTCCTTCAAATCATACAAAACTACTTCTGCCTTATCGTTGTCCAGATTGGAAATCATGTAAGCATCATTTGGGTTTTCCGAGGCATAATTGAAGTTAAGGACGGCAAAGGCATCTTTCCAATTCAAACTTTTTACCAATTTGTAGCCTCCGTTTCCATCTTCATAGTACAGGTCTTGTTCCACCCCATCCCTTATTTTGGTGTAGGCCTTGAGATTTCCATCTTTATCAAAATCATAGCCCGTTATGGGATTGGAAGGGTCTTCGTTGGAAAAGAGTTGCTTCATGTCCCCAGTGACCACGTTTACTTTGTAAGGTTCGAAAACTTGAGGATTGTTTTTGTTCATGGAAACAATAATATGGTCCTTGTCTTCCTTCAGCAACTCCGTAAACTGGGCCTGGATGTTGTCAAAAGGGGTTAGGTCCTTTAGGTTGTTTCCATCCAAATCGACGGCGTAAATGTGATAGTTCTCATCACCCCCTTTATCCATGGCATAGACCAGCCTGTTGCTATTGATCCATCCATATCCCCTTACCAACTCTTCTTTTTCTTCAATGGCTCTTTTTACCTCACCCGTAGCGATTTCCTTGACCATAATGTGGCGCTTCCCGTTTTCATCTTTTTCACGGTAGGACATATACTTCCCATCTGGTGAAAATCGGAAAGTAGATGCCTTCGGGCGCGCGAAATAATCTTCTACTTTATAGCGATAATCCCCCGCATCCAATTCAGCAAGTGCCAGCAATTGATCTTCAGAACTTACCAAATCAGGATTACCGGGAATGGTCTTCTCTTTTTTCTCGAGACGCAAGGGAAGTTCCATACCGCCTTGGAAAAATGTACCTTCCATAGCCTCTCCATTAAGCTTACCGACATATTTTATACCCGCTTTCTTAAAAACTATGGTGAGTTGATTATCGGCATACGTGGTCTCGTCCATTGGAATTCCCGTAGCTCCCTGTGAAGGACTATCCATCGTAGCGGATAAAACGCCATTTTCATCTGCTACATTAAAAATAAGGGGCATCTCGGTTCCTTGAACGCTCAACTTGCCATGCCAGGAACCCGATATCTCTTGGGCATGGACCGAAATCCCTAAAAATAAAAATAGAAGCGCACCAAACGCGTGCTTTGCTTTTTGTGTTCTTTTCATTGTTGTGATTTTAATAAATTATGAACAAGACGTAGTATTTACTTGTACAATTAATAAGACACCATCTTACTGTCAATTGTTACAAATTTCTCGGCAAAATTATGCATAGGCCCGTTCGGCCAATGTAAAAATATGACAAACGGTAATTTGAAAGACTTTAATGGAGCTTATTTTTGCTCGGGAGGAAATTTTGAAAATACTTTTTTGACCACGGCCCTGAGCTTATCTTCCCGGACACTGGGTGAGGCATTGTTTCGGAAACCACTCTCGCTGAAAGCCTGCCAGATGAGCGCATCGCGATCGGCATCCACAAAATCAAATTGAATCATTCGCTGTAGTCCCGAATTTCCCACTGGAATTCC
>NZ_CAKZYF010000006.1 GCF_937884665.1 uncultured Allomuricauda sp.
CGATGCGTTGGTCCGCCGGGATTTTTCATTTAATGGCCAGGATGAGATTTTATATAATGGAGAGCTCAGTAATGTGCAAGCCATTCAAAATGCGGCCAAAGCCTACGTCTATGGTTTTGAATTGGGTCTAAATACCTTTTTTACGGAGCGTTGGTCCTTGGCTTCAAATTTGCCCATAACTGAAGGAATTGAAGAAGAAGCCAATGGGGAAGATACTCCGGGACGACATGTAGCGCCGACCTTTGGAGATATCCATTTAATATGGCAAAATCAAAAACTAAAGGCTGATTTTTTCTTGAATTATAACGGAGAAATCCCTTTTGATGATCTAGCCCTTTCAGAACGCAACAAGCCTTTTATCTATGAAAGCGATGCGAATGGCAATCCTTTTTCACCCACTTGGTACACTTTGAATTTTAGGTCTCAATATCAAATTTCGAATGCGCTAACCGGCTCACTAAGTTTAGAAAACCTAACGGACCAGCGCTATCGCACCTATTCTTCAGGGATTGTGGCTCCGGGTACCAACCTGATACTTTCCTTAGATTATGCTTTTTAAATAAAAAAAGCCCGGAAGTCCGGGCCTTTTGAGTTTTAACAAGAAAAGATTTATTGCTTCATCTTTTCTTTGGCGTCCTCAGCGGCCTTTTTCACATCATCAGCCGCTTCATCCATTGTTTTTTTGGCGTCTTCGCCCATCTCTTTTGCTTTGTCCATGGTGTCTTCACCCATTTTCTTAATGCTGTCCATGGCCTGCTCCCCCATTTCCTTGGCCTCTTCGCCAGCTTCTTTGGCTGCATCCATGGCCTCATTGGCGGTTTCCTTAAGCTCATCTCCCGCTTCTTCCAAAGTTTCAGCAGCTTCCTCAGTGGCCTCTTTGGCCTTATCAGAAGCCTCTTTGCATGAAATGGCTCCCACAAATGTCAAGCTAAGAACTAATAGGGATAAAACAATTCGTTTCATAATAAATAAGATTAGTGTTATGGCACTAAAATACGGATTTCGTTTCACTCCTAAGATATCGCGCTTATCATCTTTAGGTTAAGGCCTTAAGCATAAAACGGCATGGTTTTACTGCTGCTGTTTCAGCTAAATTCATAATTTTGCAGACTTGCAATTTTAGACGAGGAAAGAATCATGAAGTTCGCTGAATACAAAGGGTTGAATTTGCCGAAAGTCGCGGAAGGAGTTTTACAATTCTGGAAGCAGGAGAAGATTTTCGAAAAAAGTGTCTCTACACGAGAAGGCAAAGATAGTTATGTGTTTTATGAAGGTCCCCCTTCTGCTAACGGTATGCCGGGTATTCACCATGTTATGGCGCGAACCATCAAAGATATTTTCCCGCGATACAAAACTATGAAAGGGTTTCAGGTGAAGCGCAAGGCAGGCTGGGATACCCATGGTCTTCCGATTGAATTGGGCGTTGAAAAAGAACTTGGCATCACCAAAGAAGACATTGGAAAAACCATTTCGGTAGAAGAGTATAACGAAGCCTGCAGAAAGGCAGTGATGCGCTACACGGATGTTTGGAATGAAATGACCGAACAAGTAGGGTATTGGGTGGATATGGATGACCCCTACATCACCTACAAATCTAAATACATGGAATCGGGATGGTGGTTTCTCAAACTGATTTACGACAAAGAGTTGTTGTATAAAGGCTATACCATTCAGCCATACTCCCCTAAAGCCGGAACAGGGCTTAGTTCGCACGAATTGAATCAACCGGGAACCTATCAAGATGTAACGGATACTACGGTAACGGCACAGTTCAAAGCGATTAAAGAATCTTTGCCCGAGCCATTTCAAAAGATAGATGGAGATGTTTTTTTCTTGGCTTGGACGACCACACCTTGGACCCTTCCATCGAATACAGCCTTGACCGTTGGTCCCAAGATTGATTACGTGCTAGTGCGCAGTTTCAACCAATATACCTTTAAACCTATCCATGTAGTTCTAGCAAAAGCTTTGGTCAACAAGCAGTTCTCCGGAAAGTTTTACGAAGCGGAAGACTCAGCAGATTTTGAGCAGTTCGAAAGAGGGCAAAAAAAGATTCCATTCCAGGTTTTGGATACCTTAACCGGTGCAGAATTGGTTGAAAGTCGGTATGAACAACTTTTACAATATGCCCTCCCATATCAAAGT
>NZ_CAKZYF010000007.1 GCF_937884665.1 uncultured Allomuricauda sp.
ATCAATGATTGGCCAACTCGACAAAATGGACGCTCGATTTTTTTAACTGATTTATGTGCTGCCAAAGCAGCTTTGTAGCCCTCCATCGACTTTAAGGCGTATACTTTGTTCTCAGTTTCCCACTGGGGCTTCCATACTACTTCTGTTGTGTTTTTTGGAGTTATGGGTTGGAGTGCCACGGAGAAAGAGTCAAGGGGTAGGGACAATCCTTTGCCATCATATTTTATGACTGCTTCCTTTCGGGTCCACAAACTGAAAAACCCCTCGTGGATTCTAGAAGAGGGCAAGGCCTGAAGGGCGGTTATTTCCTCTCCATAGAAGTAGTTTTCTGCGATTTCCATAGCATCAAAGTCAAAATTGATTTTTTCGATATCCACACCTAGGGGATGGTCCAAACCAAAGCCCAATAGAATTTTGCCGCCCGCATGGGATACATTGAAGTTTATGGGAATTTTGTGTTCCAAATAAGGCTTTCCCAATTTTTCATAGGAGAAAACAAGGTCTGTTGGTGAACAGTCCAAGTACATCCCCAGTAAAATTCGCAAAGCAGCGCGGGACACCATAAAAGTATCCCTGTCTTTTTGAAAGCGAAATTGAAACGCCCTGTCTTTTTCGGTATCGCCTAAAAAGGCCGGGACATGCAGTTCCAGAGAGGAGAAAATTTCCAAGTCGATTTCCCAAATATGAACGGTGTTCTTAGCTAAGACCAAAGGATATGTTTGGATTACAATTTCTTAGATAAAGTTAACGCTTCAGCACGGTCTCTATGGTATTGGCCAAGGCTTTTGCCGCGGCACCTTCAAAAATGGTAAAATGGTGTCCTTCCGTGTAACCCACTTCGATGGGATTATGAGAAATATCAGTCCAACCTTTTCGATACTCCAAATCAACAAATTTGTTGTCTTTTTCGGTCAATATCAAATACAGTTGGGCATGGTGCTTTTTGCTCCAGGTGTATCGATTGTAGATTTTGATGAGATTTGTAGTAATCTTGGCCAGTTTTTTATCCTGTTCGGAACCAGAAAGCTGGATTTGAATGGGTTCTATATATCGACTCCATTGGTTTTGGAACGCCAGTTGAATTGCGGAGAATGGGTTTTTGGCCATCCTTTTGAAAAAACCGGAAAAACGGGACGCGATACGCGCTGAGGTATGAAAGTTCTCTTGGTCGATAATACTGTCCACAACAATCAAATTGGTGGAATGGCCCTGTTTGTGAAAGTAATTCGACATTTCTATGCCTACCGCCGTACTAAAGCAATAGACCAATAGGTTGTAGGGCCCAGTTGGTTGTATCTGCATGATTTCTTTAGCGTAATCGTGTGCCATAGCTTCAATACTATGGTGCACTTCATCCTCGTTAAAAATTCCTGAAGGTTGGAGCGCGTATATGCCTCTATCGCTGGAAATACAGTCCGCCATTTCTTTGAAAAAAAATACATGGCCGCCTCCCCCATGGATACAGAACAAAGGCGTTTTTGCTCCACTTGCCTTTAAGGGTACGGTATATTTCCATTCCGGTACTGCTTTGTTGCTTTTTATGGAGTCGGCTATTTCTGAAATTGTGGGATGCTCCAATAAAACCGTAGGGTTTATCTTGATACCCAGTTTTTTTTCAATTTTGGAGAATATCTTAAGGGCGACCAACGATTTGCCTCCGAGCTCAAAAAAATTATCATGGATGCTTATGGGCGAAGTATTCAAATACGATTCCCAAATTTCTACAAGTTTTAACTGCGTTTGGTTTTTCGGCGCGACATAGTTGCCCAAATCTATTGTTGATGTGGCGGTAACCTCTTTTTCATCTCCTCCCGAATACGCTGGAATGGTTTCCAAAAGTTCTTTGGGAGAAACAAGTTTTTTGGCTAACAAGGCCTGAACACAATGGGATATTGCATTTTTGAACCAGTTGACCGTACCTTCCGTCACCGCTCCTGTATCGCGAAGCAGTTCTATTTGGAAGATATCCCTGTCCATGACGGTCACGGTGATGGGGTAGGTGGTCGTGACCCCACTTTGAAATCCTTGCACGGTAAGTCCGCCGCTCTTGATGTCCTGTAAAGGGAAGTTCTCATATACTAAAAGATTATCGTATAGCGGTTGCGGTGATTTCCATTGTATCCAATCCGTTATTTGTTCGCTCTGGGAATCCTCAAATTTTTGAACTTCGGAAAGTTGTTCTTGAATGGCTTTGAACCAGTTTTGAATGGTTTCTTCGGAGGAAATCTTGAATCTTAAGGGTAAAACATTGGTGAACATGCCCGTCATTAGTTCAATCTTTGGAAAAGGTTTGGACCTTCCTGAAACGGTCAATCCGGCAATAACGTCCAAAGTATTGAAATAACGCGCCATACACAGCCCCCAAATTCCTTGAAACAGGTTGCCGTTCGTGATTCTATATTCCCGTGCCAGATGTCGTAGCTGTTCTGAGGTCCGCTCGTCCAATACCATTTTTATGGATACATGCTCGCCATTGCCATGGTTTTTTGAATCAAACAGTTTTGGAGCGCTGTAGTTTATTAGGTTGGACTTCCAGAAGGTTTCGCTTTGCTCCTCAACACGCTCCACTTTCAGCCAATTGAGGTAGGACCGAAGTGAAGGGACGGTTTCCAAGTGCCATTTCCGGGCACCGTAGAGTGCATCGTAAACGGTAAACACGTCTTTAAGAACGATGCTTGCCGACCAACCGTCCAATAACAGATGATGACAGCGCCACAACAGAATAAATCCGCCCTTTTCCGTCTGTATCAATCTAATTTTGCTCAAGGGTCTTTTTTCAAAATCAATACCGGTAATTTCATCCTCATCCTTGAGGTCTTTTAGTTTTAAGGACAACTGCGTTTTATCAACGCTGGTCCAATCCAAAACGGACCAGTCCATTTCAACATCAGGTCGCACGATCTTAACGGGTTGCTCCATTTTTTTCCAATGTACCGAAGTTCTCAAGGTATCGTGCCTTTTTAAGATATGGGCCCAAGATTGCTTTAGGATTTGCAGGTTTACCTCACCCAGAATACCACACTGAACATATAATAAACCTTGGTCTTTTTCACTGGAAAGATGATGTAAAAGGATACCCTGTTGTAGTGAACTCAAAGGATATATGGCTTCAATCTTGACGTTCCCTTTTGTAACCATTATTCTAGGGAATTTAATAGTTCATCCAAATCGTCTTGGTTGAGTTGGACGTCGGGAAAGTCCGATGTGGTATACTGACTGTTTTGTTGATTTGAGCAGAAATCGATAAGTGCAATCAGTTCGGTTTTGTACTTTTTGGTCAGTTCAAGAACCGTTTCTTCCCGATGCGCTTTCAGGCTAAATTCCCATTTAACTTTCAATACATCATCCTGTATCATCGTGTTGATTTCAAACAGATAATTTCTTTCACTTTTGGGACTTCTTAGATTTTCAGTGATAAATTCCGAATTCTTTGCAATCTGGGAAGCACTGTTCTGTTTGCCCAAAAAGTTAAAAACAATTTCGGGGGAATATTCTGGTATGCTATCTACTTCAGCACGTTTCAAATACTTCAATAGGCCATATTGCGCTCCTTTGGGGATTATATTCCGCAGTTTATCCTTGATGTATTTGGTCTTTTCATCAAATCCGGTTCCGTGATTCCTGAGCTTTACTGGAAAGTAGGCGGTCAGCCAGCCAACTGTGCTGGACATATCAAGCGTTTTATCCGCAAAAAGGTCCCTGCCATGCCGTTCCAATCCGAACCAGAGATGTTCTGTTTTTGACCAAGAACAAAGTACTTCTGTTAAGGCCACTATCAACAGTTCATCTGAAGTGGTATTAAATGCCAAATTGGCTTTGGTCATGAGCCGTTTTGTGTGCGCTTCCTCCAATTCAAACTCTAGACATTGTACGTGTTCCTCCAACAATGGAAGATGGTACTTGTGGTCTGTGGGAATGGATTTCCTTCCAAAAGACTGTTCCCTCCAAAAAGTCTCTTGTTCGAGTAATTCTTTCGAAAAGGCCAGTTCGTTCATTTTTTGGGCAACGGTTTCAATACCTGTTGGAGCAGGTAAGCCAATAGGTTCTTCGTTGTTCAACACTGCCTGAAGTTGGTCTTTGAAATCATTTAGAAGAATCTGCCAGGATACTGCGTCCACAACAAGATGGTGCGCAATAAAAACACAAATGTTCTCTTCTTTGGAGCCAATGTGGCAGTATATGGCCTTGAAAAGTGTTCCTTTTTCAATTGCCAAGCTTTTTCCCGTATCTTCTATTAGTTTTCCTACGGATTCTTTAACATCTGCTGTTTTTACACTTGAAAGGTCATGGTATTCAAAAGCTTTTGTCTCAAGATTTGCCAATACCTCGGCTTGCCAGACATTATCGGAGGTCCTATAAAATTTAAGTCGGAGGGCACTGTGTAGCCTTATGAGAGAATCCACAACAATTCTGAAATGTTCTCCGGATACATAGGGCAGTCGATTTATTTTTACACCTTGGCTCCAGTAGCTGGGTGCATTTTTATGGGTCTCAAAAAACCAATGTTGAATGGGCGTCAAGGGTATCTTTCCGATGGGTGCTTCTAATACCTGGTTTAAAGTTTCTGGGCCCTTATTGAAAAGGAAAAGAACCTGTTCTGCAATGGTTTGGTGTTCAAAGAAATCTGTGGGAGCCATTATAATACCAGCTTTGCGCGCTCTGGCAATAATTTGAATGCTTAAAATTGAATCGCCCCCGATTTCAAAAAAGTTATCCTCTTCGTGTATGGGTTTGAAGTTGAGGACTTCTTCCCATATTTTAATCAATTCACTGGCGATTGTAGCGAATTCAGGCGGGGGAATTATGTGCCCAAGCGCTTCAATGGTCTGGTAATCGAATAATTGATCAGATGATATCCCGATCCCCTGTTTACGGGCTTTTGCCACAATCTGAATACTGAGAATGGAATCTCCACCAATTTCAAAGAAATTATCGTGGATGCTTATTGGGGAAATATTGAGTACTTCTTCCCAAATGGCGATAAGTTTTTTCTGTTGTTCGTTTTTTGGGCCTGAACTCGGGATATAGGCCCTATCTGGTTCTGTCCCTATCTCTCTAATGGCCTTTTTATCGACCTTCCCGTTGGGCAATAGCGGTATTGATTTCACCAGCCGATATGCAGTAGGTACCATATAGTTTGGTAAGACCTCTTTTAGATGATTTTTAAAGTGGTCCAAGTCAAAATTGACCTTTTCCTGAATATAAGCAACTATTTTTTTGCTTCCTGCTGAATCCGAAGTTCTTGGTTTGGTGGGATACGCGGCTTTTAAACGATGCAGCAACAGCTTTTTATCGTTTTCGGAAAGTCCTTGGATTCTGGCTTTTAGGTCTTTATGCATTACTTTATGGCTTTTACGACCGCAATGGTATTGGCCCACCAGGTATCTATCACATCTTCGGGCACCTGCAAGGGCACGATTTGAACAGAAAAGGAAGAAAAGTACTTGAGCAACATTCTTTGATGCTCCCGACTCAGGGAATGGATTTCATTGGAGAAATAAGTGAATGCCCCACCTGGTTTTAAATGCCGGACTGCATGTGGGAAAAAATGCTCGGCAAAGGTAATGCTTGCATTTACGTAGCGCATGTATTCGTCTTCGTTCAACGGATAAGTATGAAAGAAAATACCATCAAAAAGACCTAAGTCCCCAATAGTATCCTGCCATAATCCATGGACCAACTTTAGGTCGCTTTCAGGATAGTCCGCCTTCCACTTGTGATATTTTTCAACAACAGCATCATTGCACTCAATGATGGTATGGGACCTTACCTTATGTTTTTGTATCATGTCCGCGGATACTCCCCTTCCAAAACCGATTTCAAGAATATCTCCGCCCGTATCACATATAACATCTGCCATTACTTGCATGACCGGGATGAGCCAATCTTCCATAATCTCATCATCCTCCATTAGTTTTTGTTCCCGGTCCTGTGAAATATAGTCCCAGGACCTGCCGGGCACAAAATCTTTGGTCTGTTCGTGAAGGGCATTTAAATCAGCTACAAACTCCTTCAATGCCCGATTTACAACGGCATTTCTTTGTGCTGCCCTTGGTGGAGAAATGAACTCCTCATGTTTAAGGACAAGGTTCAACTCAAAGTCGTTTGATCGTTTTATCTTTTTCATTTCTGCAAGTTTTAGTGAAATTAAGACAACTGATTCAACAAATAGCTTTTTTGTTTTTCATCCAAATCTTCAACATATTTTAGTAAATCCTCAATTTCTGACGTTGTGAGATATCGCTCCATATAGTTTTCCAGGTTGGAGATATCCAAATCTTCCAACTCTGGGCTGGGGCTATCTTCTTCTAGAGTTACCACAGCCTTGCTCACAAGACCGCTTTTATCCATGACCTGTTCTATTTCATCCAGTTCTACCCGATGCCCCCGAATTTTGATTTGTTGGTCCGCTCTTCCCATAAATACCATCTGGCCCTCGTCCGTGTATTTGCCCAAATCCCCTGTTCTATATAATCGTTCACCTTTTTGAAAAGGGTTCTCAATAAATGCATTGGAGGATAGCTCCTGGTTGTTGAGATATCCAGATGACAGACCGGGACCACCAATATAAATTTCCCCAACAACCCCAATAGGAACTTTGTTTAGATTTTTATTGAGCAGAAATATTTGGGCCTGGGCCACTGGTTTCCCTATGGGAATAGTTTCATCGATGTCCATCGGTTCAATTTTATGCGCCAAACACCAAACGGTTGCTTCTGTTGGACCATATTCATTGTATAGATCGGCATGGTGCAATTTTTCAAAATGATTTTTACAAACCGATGGAGCACACGCTTCTCCAGCTAAAATAACGGTCTGTAGGCTTTTTAGATGAATTTTTTCTGAGTAATCCAGAATGGCTCCGTACAAGGAAGGTAGCATCAGTGTATGGCTAATTTTATGTTCTGCAATGGTGTTGCCCAACTTTTCAATGTCCTGTTCCAAGTGTTTTTCGGAGATTATCAATTTTCCTCCAGTACAGAGCGTCCAAAAAATTCCTGCTTTAGAACTGTCAAAAGAGATGGATGACATAAGCAAAAATGCTTCTGGCCCATTTTCGTAAAAATCCATTCTTCCCCTTGTGGAATTTATAATGTTCGCATGCGTTATCGGAACACCTTTCGGATTACCGGTACTGCCCGAGGTATAGATGACATAAGCCCTATCATTCCCTGTGACCTCAGGGAAGTCGACACTTTTTCCATCTGAAGGAGATAGGTCTGGTTCTTCATCTAAAAGGAGTAAAGCGCCCTCAAATTTTCCAAGAGAGGATTTCAGTGGGTTTTGGGTGACCATAAGTTTCACTTTCGCGTCTCGAATCATAAAATCGATTCGTTGCGAAGGATAATCAGGGTCAATGGGCATATACACACAGCCTGCTTTTAAAATGCCCAAAAGACCTACTATCATTTCAATAGAACGATTTGCATACAAGCCAATAATCTCGTTTTCTCCCTTTGAAACTTGAAGAATACGTTCTGCCACTCTTTCGGCCTTGAGCTGAAGGGTTTGGTATGAAATAGACTCGTTTCCATAAACTACAGCAGTTTCGTGACCTTTATTTTTTGCATTTTCCAAAATAATTTCATGGATGCCTTTTGGGTAATCAAAGCTCCGGGGTGCACGAACTGCCTCTGGAAAGAACAGATTTTCTTCCTGTACCGTCAACATATTAAGTTTGGAAATAGTTGCGTTGGGGTCCTTGACCAACTGATGAAGGAGAATTTCAAAATGTTCTTGAAACCTTCTAATGGTGTTTTCTTTAAACAGTTCTGTGGAATACTCAAAGGCAGTGGTCATTTTCCCATGGTCCATACCTACAAAAAGAGTAAGGTCGAACTTTGAAACTGCTGCACCATGAATCTGGCAGTGGGCGTCAATTTGTGATCCGTAGGTCAGTGGAACAGTGGGGGCATTGTACACGAACATGACGTTGAAAAAAGGATTGGAACTCAGAACTCTCTTGGGTTTCAATGCTTTGACCAGATCATTAAACGAAATCTCACTATTGGCAAAGGCCTCAAGCGTTGTTT
Organism: uncultured Allomuricauda sp.; assembly: GCF_937884665.1. Lineage (GTDB taxonomy): Bacteria > Bacteroidota > Bacteroidia > Flavobacteriales > Flavobacteriaceae > Flagellimonas. The sequence goes on from NZ_CAKZYF010000007.1 coordinate 8,034, forward strand.
TGCGAACCGTATCCAACAATTCGGTAAAAGTGGTTTCAGGTTCAATTTGAATTCGTAGCACCAAGGTATCTATGAAAAATCCGATGAGGCCTTCCAAACCTTTATGTCCTCTTTTTGATATGGGACTACCTACAGCAAAATCAATCTGCTCCGTATACCGATGGAGGAAAATGAAGAATACGCACAACAGCATATTGTAAGGTGTTACCGATAGTTTTTCGGCCAACTTTAAAACGTCTTCAGACAGTTTTTCAGACAAGGTATGTTCGTGGGTTTTACCTGCAAAAGAAATTTGGGAAGGTTTTTTAAAATCATACGGAAGATTTAAAACAGGAACGTTTCCATCCAGTCTTTGCTTCCAATAGTTAAGCTGCTCCTCATTTAACGCTTTCTGGTTTTCCCAATGGGCGTACTCCGGGTATTGAATTTCGGGAAAGTCCACTGCACCGGGTTTGCCAGAAACGAGGCTGGCGTAGTTGCTTCCCAATTGCTTCCGAAAAATCCCCATGGACCACTCGTCAATAATAATATGATGGAAGTGTAAGAAGAGAAGGTGCTCATTATCTGCTAATCGCATCAATATAAAGCGATACAGCGGACCTTTTGTTAGGTCGAATGCCGTATTGGCATCAGTATACATGATATCCTTGGCTCTATTTCTGGCTTCGGTGGCGCCTAAATCACTCAAATCCATAAAACGTATGGGAATCTGCTGTTCTGAAGCAACTTGCATCATGACTTGGCCTTCTTTCAGTTCGTAATTGGACCGAAGTATGTCATTGGCACTAAAAATAAGGTCCATGCTCTTTTTAAGACAGGAGACATCCAAGGGTCCCTTTAACGTATGGTATTCGGAATAGTTGTAAAAGGGATTGTCCGGATATAGCTGTTGCAAGAACCAGAGTCTTTGTTGGCTTTTGGAAACAGGGACAAGCGCGTCTTTGGGCAATCTGGTGATTTTATCGTCCTGGGCCTCCTTCTTTTTCCTATTTTTCCATTTATCAAGGATGGATTTGTTGCTCATGAGGTTATTTTTAGAGAATATCCCAATTATCTAAGTCCAACTTTTACCGCAATTTTATAGGCTTCTTTTCGCAAATAATCATCCACTGGAAGATTGATGTCGAAAACACGTTCCACGAACCAATATAGGGAAACCAAAATCAGGAAAACAGACAGGAAAACGAGCAGTTTTGGATAAAGTTTGGATTTTCTTATTAGAAATAGGACGGGAAAAATGAGGGCAATGATGACCACTTGACCAATTTCTACCCCTAAATTAAAGCCTAAGAGCGTCAAGGTCAAAAATTCACCTTTGACCCCTAAATCGGACAAAACACTCGCAAAACCGAAACCGTGGAACAGGCCAAATCCAAAAGCGATCAACCAATCTCTACCTTTAAAAATGGGTCGTATATTGTGAAAAGCTGCCAGACCGATGGATAACGCTATGATTGACTCCACAAGTTGGGAGGGGAGTGTAACTATTTTTAATGATGCCAAGCTGAGGGTAATGGTATGCGCAATGGTAAAAAAGGTCACGATTTTGAGAATATACCAAAAAGCAGGTTTAAAGCTTTTTACCGCGGTCCAGCCATACACATCAAATTTAGGTTTTTCTGCTGCGGTCTGTTGAAGCACCATATTTTTTGAATCATTTCTTCGTACTACAGAAGGCAAAATAAGCGCCAAAAGAAACAAAATATGATCTAGGCCTATCCAAATATGCCAGATTCCCTGTTTTATCATGGACATAAATCCATTCCAGGTGGACCTGTCGGACAAGTCCCAAGTTTTGGTCCAGTTGCCGTCGGTAAAATCAAGGGCAAATACCGCTTCATTATTTATCAGGCCCGCTTTCCAATTGTACTCCATGGTCAAAAAGTTCCGATGCGACGGGTTTTCCCGAATAAAGGCGCTATAGGTAACTTCCATATTATCTGGTAATACTTCTGAGTTTTCCAAATGAAAATGAAACTGCAAATACGAACCGAAACCAACTTTTAATGTGGTGATTTCACCCGTAAATAGAATGTTGTGTTTACCATACTCCGAAGAAAATGAGGTATTTCTAAGTATGTACTCGTGAATTTCGCTCAAATAAGGCATTACATCCTCTGGATTGGGATGTTTGTCCAGATTTAGATTGAAAATGGAATTGAGTTCATTCACATGTAGTTCAAAACGGCCATCGATGCCATTTTTTTCATATACTCTCACATAAATAAAACTTTGGTCAGGCTGATGTGCGTTACTTATCAAGGGGACCAAAATCAAAAACAACAAAGGAAGTTGTAACAATAGCTTTTTCATAACGGTACGAGGTTGGTCTGTTTCAATAATCAAAAGTAAGCTGAAGCGTCCCAAAAAGTATCTGAAAAGTACTCCAAAGGGAAATATTGCCCTTAAAAGGGAAACATCCAGCAAAATTTAAGTCGGTTTGAATAAAAAATAGAATTAAAATGCCAATAAGTTAAGTAATTTGGCATGTTTCGCTCTGAATCTGAAATCATTATTGGATATAATTTAGAAATAAATGGATGAATCGCTGAAAATCGGTGACACACTTCAACTCAGTAGCAAAAAAAAGAATTTTTTACGGGGTCGTTTTTCTGATTAAAGCGATACTTCGTGCATTTACTCCTAAAATAAAATCAAAAATTATGGCTTTTTTATGCGGAATATATAATCACTTAACACTAAATAGTACATTTTATGGGATAAACCTTCCTTTTTAAAGGCGTTTTTTCCCTTTTAAACAGATTTAATTGCGTGTGGACGGGTTTGGAAATACATTTAAATCACAAACTACTTGATAATGCACGATTTACTTATAAATTATGTAGTGGCGGAAATTTGTGGTGAACATACGTTACAGTTAAATGAGGAGGACCTTCTCCTTGAAAAAGGTATCGTGGATTCCATGGGGATGATGCGGTTAGTGCTTTACATTGAGAAAAAGTTTGATTTGAAAGTTCCGCCGGAAGATATGACGGTTGAAAATTTTAGGACGATTAAGGATATTGGAAATTATATTTTGAGAAAAACGAATTGATTTCCGTAATACTATGAACACAAAAGGAATACAAAAAAAGGGATTGACCCATAGTCAGATGCTGCTATGGGCCGGACAGCAACTCAGCCCGAACGCACCCTTACACAATACAGCGCACACTTTTGATATTTCAGGAAGCGTGGACCATAAAATTTTTGTGAAGGCCTTTCAAGAAACCATAAGGACCACGGATGCTTTGCGGACGGTCTTTTTCAATGAGGGAGGCGTACCGCAGCAGCATGTGTTGGAATCCATTGAATTCGAACCGGAATGCATTGATCTGACCGGCAAAAAGGAAGAAGGAGAAATCCAGGGAATCGTCCATGGGAGAAGCAGATGGAAACTGGATTTAGAAAAAAGAGCCTTTGATTGTGCCTTGTTCAAAATAAACGAAACGCGCTATATCTGGTTCTTGAACATGCATCACTTGGTCACCGATGCTATTTCTGCCACGATTGTGTACAAGCGAGTGGTCGCGATATATTCTTCACTAGAGCAGGGTGAACCAGAAGGCTACACGAATTTTCCTCAGTATACGACCTATGTGGATTTTGAGCAAAGACAACATTTGGAGGAAAGGAGTTCAGAAATCCAAGAATATTGGGAAAATAAGGCATCCGCTGGTAGTGAACAACCTGTATTTTTTGGCAGAAAACCAGGTAACTCCGTTACGGAGGCGACACGGGTATCCTTAAAACTCGGCAAAAAAAGAACCGAAAAGCTAAAGGCACTGGCCAAAAGACCAGAGATTCGAAGTTGGACCCATAATCTGACGCTTTTCAATCTTTTAGCAACGGTTTTCTTTACGTATCTCCATCGGATCAGTGGACAGAACAGAATGCGTATAGGGGCTCCTGCGCACAACAGGCTCAATAAAAGTTTATCGGAAACCGTAGGACTTTTTATTGAGATTTTTCCTTTAGAAGCGGAGTTTTGCGAAGACGATACGTTCAATTCCTTGTTGCAACGTTTAAAAATAGAGGGCAATCAATATCTCAGATATGCTCAACCGGGAAGTGTTACCCCGAAGATAAGTGGCAGTTTCAATGTCATACTGAATTTTATAAATGCGAGTTTTTCAGATTTCGATGGGCGCCCCATGAAATCAGAATGGCTGCATACCGGGCATATAGACATTACACATCAGATTCGGTGCCATGTAGTGGATTTTGACAATCGGGGGGATATCGAGTTGCTCTTTGACTTAAATCATGGCACGTTCAGCCAAGATTTGATACACAAAGTGCCCCTACATTTCTTAAATCTGTTGGACGCTTTTTTGGAAGACCCAAACCAATCGGTATATGCCCCGAGTATGTTGAATACCATCGGGGAAGAACCCGCAACCACTCTTGGAGCAGATTCCGACCACAGGAACACCGTGATTGATGAATTTAAAATACAAGCGGTTTCCAATCCCGTGGCACCTTGTCTGCGCTTTAAATCAGAAACCACAAGCTACGGGGAGTTGGATGGACTATCCGATAGACTGGCCAGCTTTCTGTTGGAAAATGGAACGAAACAGGGCGATCGGATAGCAATTCATCTAGAGCGCACTCCAGAATACCTGATAAGTATTCTCGCTATTTTAAAAATAGGTGGGGCGTTTGTGCCCGTTCCCTCAAACCTTCCCAAGCAGCGAATTGAATATATTCTTGAAGATTCCAATTGTAGAACGGTTCTGACCACATCCCAGTTAAAACGAAATATAGAGGATGCCTCACTGAAATCAGTTCTACTGGATATTCAAAAAGAGAAGATTTATGCTGCTTCGCCGAAGTTGAACCCTATCCATGTAGATGCGCAAGATTTGGCCTATATGATCTATACTTCCGGCTCCACGGGGAAGCCAAAAGGTGTATTGATTTCACAAGGAGCCTTGTCCAACTATATCAATTGGGCAAAGGATGCCTATGCCAATTCTGAAAAATACCGTTTTCCACTATTTACTTCCATAGGTTTTGATTTGACGATTACGTCCACTTTTTTGCCTCTGGTCACGGGTGGAGAATTGGTGATTTATAAAGAAAGTGGACAGGGACCTGATATTGCCCTGGTAGAGGTATTTGAGGAAAACAAGGTCAACGCCATTAAACTGACCCCTTCCCATTTGAGCTTAATTGAAGGACGGAATGTGTCCAATTCGAAAATAAAGACCATGATCGTTGGAGGGGAGGATTTTAAGGGGCAGTTGGCGGAATCCGTCCAGGATAATTTTGGGCCTGAGCTGAAAATCTATAATGAATACGGCCCTACAGAGGCAACAGTTGGGTGTATCGTTAGCTGTTTTAACAGAACAAAGCATAAAAAAACTTCAGTACCCATAGGAAAACCTATTCTTGGAATGCGTGCCTACATTATGGACAGTCATAAAAACAAAGTGCCCCAAGGTGTTGTAGGACAGCTTTATTTAGGCGGATTGGGTCTGGCAAAAGGATACGCCAATCTATCCGAAACAACTTCAGAAAAGTTTATTGAAAACCCTTTTATAAAAGGGGATAGGTTATATGTAACCGGGGATTTGGCCCGAATTAACCAAGATGGGGAATACGAATATTTGGGGCGAATCGATGAACAAGTCAAGCTAAGGGGATTCCGTGTTGAACTTACTGAGATAGAAGCCAACCTACAGAACTATCCCGGTGTAAAAAATGGGGCGGTGGTGCTGATAGAAAAGAAAAAAGCAATTCCTGAGGATGAGGTATTCAACTGTACTGAATGCGGATTGCCCTCCAACTACCCCAATGCAGATTTTGATGAAAGTGGAGTTTGCCATATATGCAATGCTTTTAAAAACTATGAGGAAAGGGCACTCCGCTATTTTAAGACAGAAGCGGACTTAAAGAAAATACTGCTCGATCCCAACCTGAATGCCGATCGTGAATATGATTGCCTTTCTCTTTTGAGTGGGGGGAAAGACAGTACCTATATTTTGGCACAATTAAAAAGGATGGGCCTGAAAGTTTTGGCCTTTACCTTAGATAACGGCTACATTTCGGAACAGGCCAAGGATAACATCAACAACATCGTTTCCAAAATGGGGATAGACCATATTTACGGTACCACAGAACACATGAACAAGATTTTTGTGGACAGTCTCCATCGGCATCACAATGTTTGCAACGGTTGTTTCAAGACCATCTACACGCTGAGCACCAAAATAGCGCTGGAAAAGAAAATTCCCTTTGTGGTAACAGGTCTTTCCCGGGGTCAGTTCTACGAAACGCGCTTAACAGAGGAGCTCTTTTGGCATGATGAGATGGATAGTGCCTACATTGATGAGATAATTCTGGAAGCACGCAAGCTTTATCATCAAGAGGATGACGCCGTAAAGGATTTGATGGATACTGAAATGTTCCAGGACGATTCAACATTCCAAAAAGTACAATTCGTTGATTTTTATAGGTATACGGATGTCAGTCTGGAGGAAATGTTGGAAGTCCTAAAAAATGATATCGGTTGGCAGCGACCAACAGATACCGGGCGATCTACCAATTGCCTGATAAACCAACTGGGTATTTACGTGCACAAAAAGCAAAGGGGCTACAGCAACTATTCCTACCCCTATAGCTGGGACGTTCGTATGGGACATAAAACAAGACAGGAAACCCTGGATGAAATCAACGAATACATCCATGAGGAAGAAGTCCTTCGAATAATGAAAGAGATTGGGTATGAGGAATCGGGCGAGACGGAGATAAATCAGGAGCATTTGGTCGCCTATTACACAGGTGATTCAGCAATACCTTCGATGGAATTATCCGATTACCTAAAAAAATACCTACCGGAGTATATGGTCCCGCGTTTCTTTAAATATGTTGAAGAATTGCCGTTGACCCAAAACGGGAAGGTGGATAAGGAAGCCTTAAAACAATTGAATCTTTCGCAACTGGATTTGGATACCCCTTACATCGCCCCAAATGGAGAGATGGAAGAATTGCTCGCCTCTATTTGGAAAGAGGTTTTACAACTGGAACGTGTGGGCTCTGAAGATAATTTTATCGCTCTGGGAGGACACTCGCTCGCGGCTAGACGCGTCAGTGCCAGGGTCAAGCAAGAGGCTGAACTGGATGTGCCCTTAAACAAGATTTTTGAACTGCCCACCATTGCCGAATATGCAGCGCATGTAGAGAAAACGATTATTGCATTATTAGAGGAATCCTAAAGAAACCGACAAACGCAATGAAACCAAAAAAGAAACAAAATATCAGAATGACTTTCACCAAGGGTATCACTTTGTGTATCAGTTTTCTGTATTTGGTTTCTCCCCTGCATAAACCTTTGACGGAAGTCTTTCATCAAATTTCCCATAACATACACGGTACAACAGATGCATTGGTTCATGACCCTATATTTTATGGTTTTCAAGATTCGCATTTTGAACATGGCCACAAATCCTCTTCGGCACATCATGAACATGGTTTTTTGGATTTTTTTGATGGTATCTTCAGTGCTGCATCAGATTTTGATGACTCGAACAAGGACCTTTTCATTATAAAAGATTTGGATAAGCATCTTATGAACGAAAAGATCAGTTTGAAGGGCGGAATACTTCTCCCAAAGAATCCATTCTATCCAAATCATATGGAGTCCACCTTTCAAGGATATGTAAAGTTGATATACCCCCCTCCACGATTTTTTTGACAAAAATCAATTATCACAAAATAATATCTCCTCAGGTTTTCGCTTTTCGCGTATTGCTTGGGAAAGAATTTTGTAACCCATTGATTTTAAATCAGTACCCCAAGTAGCAAATCAAAAAGAGCGGTCTACATTTTATGGACGTAGCACGACCTATGCCCTAAAATGACCCTAACACAAACTTTAAAAAATTGAAATGAAACAAATAAAATTGATTATGTGCGCCATGGTTCTCTTTGTTCCAATGGCACTAATGGCCCATGAAATTTCTGGGACCATAAAAGATGAGGACGGAAAACCGATAGACGGAGCAGGGGTATATAACCAAACCAATGGCTCCTACGTCTACACGGATATGTCAGGATATTACGAACTCGAAGACATTGATTTAGGAGATGTACTGCTTTTTCACAGTCTTGGTTATGTTAAGCAAGAATTGACGGTGGAAGAAATACATCTGGATGCAGTATACAACGTCATTTTGGTGGAAGAGGCAATTTCCTTAGATCAAGTTGTATTGGTGTCCAAAATAAATGCCCTCAACAATTTTGTAAACATTGATGTGAAGACGAATCCCGTAAAATCCGCCCAAGAGATTGTCAGGAAAGTACCTGGAATCATTATTGGCCAACACGGGGGCGGTGGAAAAGCGGAGCAGTTTTTCTTGCGGGGTTTTGATATCGACCATGGTACCGATTTGGCGCTAAGTGTGGATGGACTTCCTGTTAACATGGTCTCCCACGCCCATGGACAGGGGTACGCCGACCTTCATTTTATCATTCCGGAAACCATTGAAGATATCGACTTTGGTAAAGGCCCGTATTACACCCATGTCGGAAATTTCAATACGGCAGGATATGTAGCCCTGAATACGAAAAAGAAAATTGACAATAATCAAATTACGGTTGAAGGAGGTCAATTCAATACGGTCAGGGCCTTGGGAATGCTAAAAATCTCCGAGAGTGATTTTAGCAACACCTATGTAGCTTCAGAACTGCTACTGACCGATGGCGTCTTTGATTCTCCCCAAAATTTCAATCGAATCAACATACTGGGGCGATACAACTTCAACAATTATACGGACGAAGAGTTGACCATAAGCCTTTCCCATTTCCAAAGTCGTTGGAACCAATCGGGTCAAATTCCACAAAGGGCTGTGGATCAAGGACTCATTTCACGATTCGGTGCGATTGACGATACGGAGGGAGGTAATACCAGCCGTTCCAATATTTGGGTCAACCACTTTAAGCAGTTGGATGAACATCAAAGTCTCAAGACCAAAGCATTTCTCTCCAAATACACTTTTGAACTTTTTTCCAACTTTACTTTTTTTCTGAATGACCCGGTGAACGGCGATCAGATTCAGCAAGTTGAGGACCGGACCATTATCGGGGCGGAAACGGTTTACGGACGTACATTCCACACAAAAGACCACGATACGCAGATAGGTATTCAATCGGGGCTCGGGTTCCGATACGATGATAACAATGATGTACAGTTATCAAGAACCCGGAATAGAAGGGAAATATTAAGTCGCCTATCTTTTGGAGATGTAGATGAGGTAAATGCCTATAGTTTTATCAACGCAGATATCAAACTTGACCGATGGACCATAAATCCTGGCTTACGGATGGATTATTTCAACTTTGCTTATGATGATTTCCTAAATTTTGATGGTGAGGGAAATCCCACCAGTATTTTCAGAAACCCCCAGGTGGATGATTTCATTTTAAGCCCAAAATTGAATTTTATCTACAGCGCTTCCCCAGAATTCCAGGTATTCTTAAAAAACGGATTTGGCTTCCATTCCAATGATGCCCGGGTGGTCACTGATCCAGTCGGTGAGGTGGAAGAAACCTTGCCATCCGCTTTTGGTAGCGATTTGGGAATAATCGCAAAACCGTTGAACCGATTGCTTGTCAACGCAGGGATTTGGTATTTGGCCCTCGAACAAGAATTTGTTTTTGTTGGGGACGAAGCCGTTGTGGAACCAAGTGGGAGGACCCGTAGATATGGCGGTGATTTCGGACTGCGGTATCAAATCAATAACTGGCTCTTTGCCAATTTTGACATTAATTATACCATTGCCCGAAGCATTGACGACCCGGATGGCGAGGATTTTATTCCCTTGGCGCCGGATTTGACCTCCGCCGGAGGCCTGAGTGTGACCAATTTGGGTAAGTTTTCAGGGAACATCAGCTATCGATATATTGACGACAGGCCGGCCAACGAAGATGACTCCTTGGTCGCTGAAGGATATTTTGTAACCGATATGAACCTGAACTATAACTTTTCCAAAAACTGGACTTTGGGTATTATTGTGGAGAATCTGTTCGATGTCGAATGGAATGAAACCCAATTCGCCACGGAAACCCGTCTGTTCGATGAATTGGAATCTGTGGAAGAAATCACATTTACTCCGGGAGCTCCATTTTTCCTCAGGGGCAGGCTATCGATAACATTTTAGAAATCAATGTTAATGGGGAGCGACTCTTACTTTGGTTAAGGTTGCTCCCTTTCTTATTGATGGTGCCTCAAGGGTTCAAGACATGAGGTTTATCCGGGTTCAGCTTCTGAGCCACTTTCAATTTTTAATAAGCCACGGAAAGCATCCTCAACCGTATTGCCCTGGTAGAGCACCTTGTATACCTCCTCTGAAATAGGCATGTGCACATCGTAATCTTTGGCGAGTTCCATGACCACCTTGGCGGTTTTTACGCCCTCGGCCACTTCGGACATTTCCTCGATTATTTCCTTTAGCTTTTTGCCCTGGCCCAATTGAAAGCCCACGTGCCGATTTCTACTCTTGGTACTGCTGCAGGTAGCCACAAGGTCTCCCATACCTGCCAAGCCAGCAAAGGTTCTTCGTTTACCACCCATTGCTGTGCCCAAACGCGTGAGTTCAGAAAGTCCTCTGGTGATTAAAGCGGCCCTCGTATTGTCTCCTGCATTGGCACCGTCTCCCATCCCAGTGGCGATTGCCATGATATTTTTTAAGGCGCCCCCCAGTTCGCACCCTACAACATCGTTATTGGTGTACACCCGGAAAAGCCCAGAGTTGAAAACGCCCTGAAGTTTTTTGGCAATGACTTCATCCACCATGGCAATGACGGCTGCTGCGGCCTGACCGTTGTGTATCTCTTTGGCAAGATTGGGACCAGTAAGCACCCCAACCGGATGCCCGGGCAGTATTTCTTCAATAACCTCGGTCATTCTTTTTTTGGTGCCCATTTCAAGGCCTTTGGATAAACTAACAATGGGTACCCAAGGACGCACAAAAGGTTTGGCCGTCTCCAATACCTCGCGGAAATTTTGGGAAGGAATGCCCATGACCAGCAAGTCAGCATTTTTAACGGTCTCCTCTATGGAGTGGGACGCTTTAAGATGCCTGTTCAAGAGGGCGCCAGGTAAGTATTTGGAGTTTTTTCGGTGTTGATTGATTTCGTCAACGGTCTCTTTATTTCGGGCCCAGATAATGGTATCGGCGTTTCTCGCGGTTAGCGAGGCCACGGTGGTACCCCAGGAACCTCCACCCAATAATCCTACGTTTAATGCCATTTGTTTGTTTTTTTGGTTCGGTATGATTCAATTCAAGCTGCCAACTAGTGACTCAGCTCCGCTACAAAAAGGTCTCGGACCTCCTCAATATATTGATTTAGGTTTTTCCGTTTCCAAAGGGCGGTTTCCACAGGGTCTAAAACCACGACTTCAATATGTGTGGGGTACAACATCATGGAGCCTTTTTTTACAGCTTGGTATGCATTTTTGATGACAATCGGAACAATGGGTACTCCAGCCTGCATCGCTAGATGGAAGGCCCCTTTTTTAAAAGGGCCCAATTCTGGTGTTCCGCTTCTAGTTCCTTCCGGGGCAATAGCTACCGAAATTCCACTTTTCAATGCCTCCACCGCGGGTTTCATAGCCTCAATGGCCTTTGTTTTATCACTTCGGTCGATATAAATGGCCCCCAGCGCCTTGAATAGGGGTCCAATGGGGGTTTTTTCCAGTTCTTTTTTGGCGACCCCGGTAAAATCTTTGCGCAAGAGCTTCATAATAATAAAGAAATCAGCGGCACTCTGATGGTTAAAACAGAAAACTGCGGGGCGGAAATCCATAAGGTTTCGTTTACCCCTCACAGAAATTTGTAATCCAGCCAACCGCGTTCCTAGGTCACCAATACTAGCGAAGGTAGTGTTTGCTGCTTCTTGCTTTGACATCGTGACCAAACCTTTCACAGCACCCTTAACGGCAGAAGGGTATATGCTGGCAGCGGCCAGACCGGTACGCAATCCATTGACCACCGGCTTTTCAACAGGTTCTTTAAATCTATAAATGGGCCAGTCGTTTTCAAAGGCAACTTGCGAAAGCGCATTGTCCGGGTTGGTGGCCACGGGTTTGCCTACAATCTTAAATAGGGGATAATCGTCAAAACTATCTGAATAGAAATAGCTTTTGGACAGGTCAATGTTATTTGTCTTGGCAAAGCTCCTTGCAGCGCGGGCCTTGCCCTCACCCCAGCGCATTTCTGCGATACGTCCCGTAAACTTTCCGTTTTTTACTTCCATTTCAGTGCAATAGATGTCGGAAATTCCCAAGGCTTTGGCGACAGGTCGGGTCTGGTATTCCGTTGCAGCGGAAATGATAACCACCCGATGGCCTTTTTCAAAGTGTTTTTGAATCAGTTCACGAGATTCCGGGTAGATGGTCGGCAAGAGGTAATCATCAAATACCTCTTGGCCCAAATCTGCAAAAACCTTCTCGGGGATACCTTTGACACCCAGAGCTGCGATTTTGGTCAAGACCTCAAAATCCCGATTCCCAAAGGAGAAAACCAAGGCTGTCATAAATTGGGTGATGTACTCTTTAGCAGTTGTTTCTCCACTAAAAAGTCGGGTTCGCATAAATCGTTTTGCGGAAAAATCATTGATTATCGTACGGTCCAAATCAAAAAATGCCGTAATGTGCGGTCCTTCTTCCTCTTCCTCTATTTTTTTTCTGGGTTTCTTCTCTTTTGCCTCTGGAACAAGAATATTTTGACTTGCAATCAATCCCATACTCCTGGCACTAGGTTCCACTTCGATATCCTTTAAATAAGTCAGTCTTTTAGTTAACTCCTCAAGTTGTGTCATCCAGGCCTCCAATCCTTTTCCGTTTACCTTCTGATTTTTGACCCCCAGCCCGGCATTTTCAGCAAAACGATAGGCGTTCTGCAAGAAAGGTTTTGAAATACTTCCCAATCGGCTAATTCTGCTGTGCCAATGCAGTTCTTTTCCTTTAAAAACACAAAGCTCCAGAAACTCTTCTTCTGTAAAAACATCATTTTCGTCCCATTGGTTCAGGGTATGACATACCACTTTGTTGGCTTCAATGTAGGAGAGCAGCAAGGCTCGAGATATGAACAGGCTCTGTTTTTTTAGGATTTCGGAAACATCCTTTTTTGGGTTGCTGAGGATATCCCTCCAATTTTTATCAAATCGTAAGAGTTCTTCTTCGATTTCGTCACTGAACTTAGATTTATTTGTGTAGAAAAACTCAAATTTGAAAAGATTTCTAAGATTCATGATTTCCTCCCAAAAATTTACAATCCTATTTGGGGAGGTGTCGTCCTTTATTTTTACCAGGGCCATCTCCACAAAAGCGGAATGGTACAAATGCCCAGCTACCATGTTGGCGTAGTAGGTTGCTGATAGGTACTCGGAAGAAATCACACTGTATTGCGCCTTTTGCCCTGCTCTACTTTTCTGGACTATCTGGCCTCCTTGTAACAGATTCAATGCCTTTTGTACACTTACCGCAATGGGATTGCCACGGTCCATCAAAACAGCTTCCTGTTTTTTGCCGATGTATTCCATCAGCTTTTTTACCTTAAACTCGATTTCCTTTTTGGTCAGGGCGAAGTCGTTCAGTAATACGTTACAGATCAAGGATACTGTTGAAACTGGGGTAATGCGCGACATCTGATTGATCAGGTCAAAGGCAAAAAAGGGTAGGGTGTCCTTGCTTTTGTAACTGTTTTCCTCAAACTGGGGCACCACCACGTTATGGGTCTCGTCAATTTCGACCGGGTCTCCAAAACGAATGGCCGCACGACCGTAGTCACTTCCCAAACTTCGAATGTATTTAACCCCTTCGGAGACATTTTCTGATTTCTTTTTGGCTCCTTTTGCTTGTTCCGTCATTTCCTTTACATCGGGGATAAGGTCATACCCTATGGATACGGGAACATATTTAATGTCTTTGGAACTCTGTTTTTCTGCATCCATGATGTATTTTAAAATTCCCATCTGCGGATGCAATATTTTACCTGTTCGGGAGCGAGTGCCTTCAATGTTCCAGGTCAGATGGTCTCCCTTATCTATAATGGTGGAAATATAATGTCTCAGGGCCACTTTATATACGGGATTGTCCTTAAAGCTTCGGCGGATAAATACAATACCGGCGCTTTTCCCCAATTGCTTCAATCCAGGAAAGGCCAGGTTGATTCCTCCAAAAGAATACGGTACCGGCATACCATAACGGGCTAAAGTGGAAATAAGGACCAAGGTATCCAGATAGGTCTTATGGGTCATGATAAAAGCCACGGAGTGCTTTCGCATAAGCATCATCAACTTTTTGATACCCTTAGGATCTACATCAATTTTTTCGCTATACGCTCTGGAAAGGACATAGTCAAAACCTCTGACGGAAACCATCCTAGCAATGGGATGTTGCTCCGCATATAGCTCCTTGATGTAATGGGCTGCATCTTTCTCAACATCCTCAATATCCAGCTTGTGGTCTTTGGCGACTTGCTTTAAAGATTCCTTGAATTTTGGATTGTTGATGATGTCTTCCATGCTTCCCATTGACCCAGTTTCTAATTTAAGAAAAACAAACTTCTTTTTTTCTTGTTCCAGTAAAAGGGATATAATATGCGTTCAATATTTGTGGTGGTATCCGAAATGGTCTTTCCTTTGATATTGGCACTTAAGGCGTTGGCCGTAATCAACAAAACACTGACGTTAGCGCCTAGACCTGAGTGGCTCCCATAGACCTCAATATTCTTAATGTCGTCCCGAAAGCTTTCGGCTTCCATACAATGTTTCCAGGGCAACAAACCATCTGTTTTTGTATAAATACAGGTTATGGGCACATTGGGAATGGGTTCCAATTCTTCAATAAAACGTTTGTTTCTTTCCTTAAGTGACTTGCCCCGGAAAAATTCAAGCACACCACTCACAGGTGTTTTCATGTCCATAACCCCCCAAACCGGAGAACCAATCGTTATGATCTGTTCTACTTGTTGCGGATGACGGTTGGCCATTATCTTAGCAAAGATGCCACCACCGCTCCAACCCACAATGTTTACTTTTTCCCCATGCGTTCGGAAGATGTCGTCCAATTTTTCTTCCAGTCTTGGAATGTAATGCGATTTTACCAAATTGAACCCTTGTTCCCATTTATAGGTTTTGAAACCCAATGAAGTTAGATACCTTCGGACAAAAGATGTGGAATAATCATCGCCCAAATACGGTGGAATCAACAGAACGGGCCTACCATCCCCTTTAATGCGTATTGGGATAAAAGGGTAAATGGCGTAAATAGAGGTCCATTCTACCAGAGATCGGCTTTCCAGTAGCATGTTAAATAAGGGCGGCTTCGGAATCTTCTGGTTGATCAAGGCTATCTCTTGCCGAAATTGCTCTAAAACATTTTGGACAAGCACGGTCTCTTTTGTTCCTTTTCGTTCACTAAGGTCTTCGGTAATGTTTTCCAATAAAGTAATCAGGGTGAAATATTCACGACTAGGACCCAATTCATCACAAATACGTATGCATTCGTTGAATAGGAAATTTAGGTCATCATCATCTGCGGAAACTTTTTTCACCAGGGTCACTAATTCCTCTGAATCTGGATGAGTGCGAAAATTTTCAATCAGAATTTTCTTGACCGCTTTTTCTGAAAGTGAACTTCGAACACCGATGGCCGTAGTAAGTTTGATAAAGGCTTGATATAAATTCAACTTGTCTTTCATGGTCTAAGGAATATGGGTGTTAAGCCATGTTATGATATCTTCCTCCACTTCTTTTCGGTTTTTTTCGTTGAGCATTTCATGCCTTCCGCCTTCATAAAGATTGAATGTGAGCGTTTCGTTGCCATTCTTTTTAAAATTATGGGCCACTTTACTGACCCCTTTCCCCATTTCCCCAACAGGGTCCTGATCCCCAGAAAAAATTAGAATGGGCAACGCATCAGGGGTATTGACAAAGGCACTGGTTTTATTCAACGCTCTTGAATTGATAAGAATGTCCTGAAAAACTCCAATGGAGAAATTCTCAATGCGATAAGGATCCGATTCAAAGGCATCCACCGCATCTTCATCACTACTTATCCAGTCCAATTTGGTTCGGTTGGGTTTGAATTTTTTATTGAACTCATCAAAGAAAAAGCTCCTCAAGGTCTCATTGCCGCGTTCCCTTCCTCTAAAAACACTGACGACCTTTGTGCTGGCCAGTCCAAAATGCCCCAAACCATTGATAAAATCTGCGGTGCCCGATAAAATGAGTGCATCAATTTCCTTACCATGTTTCAGAACATATTTTCGACTCAGTAGTGAACCCATACTATGGCCAAATAGGATAAATTTAGTGTTCGGGTGCTCGGTGCGCATCAATTCCGTTAAGGAATACATGTCTTCTACCACATCCTCAAAATAATCCGTTCCATCATAAAATCCGAACAGCCGTTTTATCTCTGCGGTTTTTCCATGCGCGCGATGATCATTCGCATATACCGTAAAACCTTCCTGCTGTAACCGATATGCAATACTGTCGTAGCGACCGGCATGCTCACCAATACCATGGGCTATTTGAACAATCCCTCTGTGTTTCTTTGTGCTGAGGGCCTCCCATTTGTAATAGCAGATTACCTCACCATCTTTGGCCTCAAATGTGTCCGTCCTATAGTGCATACTATCGATTTAAAAAGGCTTTGACAAGATTGGTGAACTTGCGTTTATGGGCCACTGTTCCTGATAGTTTTAACCGCTGCTGAATTTTCAGCTCATCAAACAGTAGTTTTTTCTTATATAGTGCATAGAGATTCGCATCTTCTATTTCCATTACGGTTTTTGGGTCTAGTTTTGTAGTTTTTTTAATCGCGACCTCCTCTTCGGTAAGGTCAATTTCCCAACACTCACTGCTGGCACCCATATCCACATTGATATGGTAAAGCCCCGCATATTTTTTGACAAGTCCGGTTTCCTTTTTCAAATACCGTCTTAAGGTGTTGAAAAATACAGTGCTTTGGCTTTTTTGTTTCACTTCTTTTGTCTCAGGAGCTTTTTTCTTTTTGCGCTTTACAATTAAGTCCTCCAGTTCGTTGGCCGATTCCCGTATGTATCTCGAGAACAAATACGCATCGGGCATGGTCTTCGCATCCGAAGTGGTCGTTATGCTGATATTTCCATTGTAACTGAAGGCAGCTATGATTAAGCCAAAACCGTCCACTAC
Organism: uncultured Allomuricauda sp.; assembly: GCF_937884665.1. Taxonomy (GTDB): domain Bacteria; phylum Bacteroidota; class Bacteroidia; order Flavobacteriales; family Flavobacteriaceae; genus Flagellimonas. The sequence continues at coordinate 25,221 of NZ_CAKZYF010000007.1, forward strand.
TGGGGTAAGACCAAAAATGGCAACTGCTTTGTGCCCATTTAAATACAGAAGTTTTGAGGGTCCAGGGACATTGGTAATGGTCACATTGAACGGAGGACGGTGCAAATCTTTAATGTTGTATTTACTGTAAATCCGTGCCGCGAGATTGGCCAATCCGAAGGGTACCGCATCCGCCATTTTTGATAAGGTTTTGGCACCCATGGTCTTGTGCCTGGCCTTACCTAGCATGGTCTGTTCCTGTATGTATTCCAAACGCTCCAGCGGGTCTTCGATATGCGTTGCCAACTGGATCATCATATTGGCAATTTGGTTGTTGTGCGATTTGTCATTCTCACTTCGTATGGAAATCGGGACATTGGCCACCAAGGGTTGTAAGGGCAGCTTTTCCTTTTCCAGTAAATACCGTCTTATTGCCCCTGCACAAATAGCAAGGATTATATCGTTGATACTGCCCCCAGTGGATTTGCGAAGGGTATTCACACGGTCAAAAGAAAGGATGGCCGTTCCCCAAGTCCTTTTGGGAGATACATTTCCGTTGAAAATAGTAATGGGAACTGGATAACGAGCCGTGGCAAATTCCTTTTGGATGCTTAAGGTCTTTGAGGCCCGGGTCCGTACAAAAGCCATAGCGGTCTCTGCAATTGTCCGTGGAATTTTAAAGGGGTTTTTTAGAAAGCCATACCCACTTTTTAGCAACAGACTAATATCATCTGGGAGTGGGTCGGGGTCATATTTCCTGATTTTCGATTTGTCCACAGGTTTGGCCTTCGCGTCTTGATCAAATAAAATGCCCATGAGCCCAACACCCGAATTACCATCAATCATCACATGGTGTACTTTGCTCACAATGGCCACGGAACCCTTGGGTATCTGTGGAATTTCATCAATGCCCTCAATAAAATGTATGGACCAAAGGGGACGTCTTAAATCCAGTGGTGCACTGAAAATACGGGATGTGGTTCTGCGCAGGGACTCCCAATTTGATGGGTCTGCCAGCTTCATTCGGTTGAGATGAAGGTCCAATTCAAAATTGGGGTCATCTACCCAATACGGATAATCCAAATCCATCGGGACGTGCATCAAACGCTGCCTAAACTTCGGCATCAAATGTAGCTTTGAGGCCACCATGCTTTTGAAATCCTTAAAATTTATGGACCCTTCCACGATCACCAAGGTGGCAATGTGCATGGGACTAGTGGGCGATTCTGCATAAAGAAAGGCCGCGTCATAACCCGAGATTTGTTCGAACTTCCGGTCCAATACTTCCTGCGCGATATCTTTTAGGTCTATTTTCGATGCCATTTGCCGATGTAATTTAGTACCCTTGCCCTACAGGCACTTTTGAAAATTGGGTATAATTGTTAATTTTTATGTTTTTCGCCTTAAGGTCGAACAGCAACCGAAAAAGTCCGAAAAAAGTTCGGTTCATATAGATGATATGTTTGGACCCTCGATTGGCGTTCATGTTCTTTAAATTTGATTTGTTCAAGTACTGCTCCCCAAACTCTGATATTTTATTGAAAAATGTTGTGTCGGAAAAATCAAAAGTTTCCCCATGAAACGGTTTGGTGAACCATCCTACAATTTCCAGAAAAGCTTCAGTGAAAAATGCTTGCTCTTCCAAAGAGTCTTCGTCTTTAAGGATTTCCAGGTCAAAAAGTGTCGCTCTAAAACGTTCTGGACTTTGCAGGGTTTCCCATCGGAACATCTTAAAGTAAGGCACGTAAAACTCTTCAGGGATTTCTTTGATGCAACCAAAATCCAAAACAATGACTTCTCCTTGTTCCGATATCAGAAAATTACCAGGATGTGGGTCGGCATGAACCTTGCGCAAAACATGGATTTGGTACATATAAAAATCCCAAAGGGTTTGTCCTATGGCATTAGCATGGTCTTGATTTGTGTTCCGTTCCGTGAATTCTGACAAGTGGATGCCGTTCATCCAATCCATCGTGATAATCTCCGAAGAGGAATATTCGGGATAGTAGCTTGGAAACCTTAAATTGGGAAGATGTCTGCAGGATTGGGTGATTTCTTGACTTTGCGATAGCTCCAGGACATAGTCGGTTTCTTCTACAAGCTTGTTCTCCAATTCTTTAAAATACTGTTCGGAGTGCTCGCCCTGAATGTTGAACATTTTCATGGCCACAGGTTTCACGATGGCCAAATCGGATTTAATGCTTTGAGCCACTCCCGGATATTGGATTTTAACTGCCAAGGTTTCCCCGTTTTTTTCCGCTTGATGTACCTGGCCTATACTGGCCGCATTAATGGCTTGGGAGTTGAATTTATCGAATAGTTGATGGGGAAACTTTCCAAAGGTTTTTTTGAAGGTCTTAAGCACCAAAGGAGCGGAAAGGGGCGGAACTGAAAATTGGGAGAGGGAGAATTTATCCACAAAAGCCTTGGGCATGATGTTTTTTTCCATGCTCATCAATTGCGCCATTTTTAAAGCACTTCCTTTTAAGGTTTTTAGGCTGTCATAAATGTCGCTGGCATTGTTTTCGTCCAGTCGTTCCTTGGCCTCTTCTTCTGAATGGACCATTTTATCCCCATAGTATTTCAGATAATTTACCCCAACTTTGGCCCCGGTCGTTACCAACTTTGTGGTACGATGAAGCTTTGAAATCGGGATGGTCTTTGACGTTTTCATGGGTTATCTTTCGACTTTATTTTTTCAGCATACAAAAATTTACCTAGGTCTATAAGATTATCCAGTGATTTGGTATTCAAAAGTTCCGTTCCCGTGTTGACTGATTTCTCAATGAAGATATCCGTCTTTTGGCATTTTTCGGAATCATCTGTCATCCAAAATCGAATCGTTAGTAAAAACTGTACCCAGAGTCCTTCGCTAATTGATTTTTTTTGGATGGAATCCAAGCTATCGGTGATTCCAAAAGTCTTTAATTGCAATGAATCTATAAAGTCGATGAAACGCTTCTTTAGCTCATTGAACAGCGAGAGCGTACTGAAACCCAAACCATAGTCCTGGATGGTCAACACAACAAAATCACGATTCAAGGTCAAATTCTCAAAAAAGGTATAATAAAGACTTAAAAGTTTATCTTTTTTATTGAAATAGGCGTATTCAGGAACTTCTTTGAGGTTGACAATTGAAATGTCCATCAGCGTTTTGAAAATAGCTTTATCCAGAATCTCAAAACTTTCAAAATGTTCATAGAACAAATCGGGATAAAAATTGTAGTCGTTTGCGAAATCCTCTATCGAACTGGGCTTACCTCCATATTTCACGACGGCATCCATATAAAAATCGATAATATCCGCTTCTTCTATTTTCCGTTTTTTTGCCAACTTAACGTTTTGGAACCAACCCGTATCTGGTTGTAATATGCTCTGAAAAGAGTTCTTGTGATTCTTGCTAAAATAGGGAATTTACTTTTTACTATGCATGCATACTAAAAAACCAGTAAGCCCCATAAGAGACAAACTGGTTTTACGAACTAACTTAAAATCACTCAAACGGTTTACGCTACCAGCTTATTGAATTTTTTTCTGCTGATTTTCAAATCACTTTTGACTTCATTTAAAATATCGAAAATCAAATCTTGTTGCTTTGCGGCCAGTTTCAATCCGCCTTTAAGCGCTTTATCGGCAACGGTTTGCCATTGCGCGGTAATTTCCAAAGAGGTAGTAACGAATTCCTCGGTCCTGGCAAGCGCTTTTTCATTGGCCTTTAAGACGCTATCTTTTGTTCTTGTCATCGCCGTGCTTACGATACCTTTTGATTTTTTATTGCTTTTATTTTTTTTCATCATGTTTACATTTAGGATTATTATCCGTTCTGAACGCCCATGTTTTTTTTAGTTAGGCACGCTCCTGTGCTTCTTTCACCCAATTGGTAAAGTTCACATTCTTAAATACCGGACCTGCTTTTTCGAGTATGGACTTGATTTTGGCTTCGCTGGCTTGGGCCAATTGGGCGAAGGTTACGATACCGTTCTCGTTAAAGATTTGCTCTAATTTTGGTCCAATTCCTTTGATTAGCTTCAAATCGTCCTTTGCAGCGGCCTTAACTTCCTCTTTGACCTTCGCCACTGTTTTTTTAGCAGTTTGGGCTTGGGCCGTAGCCTTTTTAGAGGCTTCAGTGGCTTTAGCTTTTACTGTTTTTTTAGCTTTGGCTACATTGCTTTTCCCTTGCTTTAACGCTTCGTCTACAAATTCTTCACCTTTATTGATAACCTTTTTCGCTTGACCCAGCACATCTTCCTTCAGGTCATTGAACTTGGCAGTACTTTTGGTTTTCAAGTTTTCGGCGGTTTCTTCCACTTTTTTAACTATGGGGTTTTCGGTAACCTTCTCTTTGAGATTTTCGGTTACTTTCATCACTTTTTTGCCAACTGGGGTTTTGGATACATATTCAAAGGCACGCTCCATGGTTTCCCCATCGTATCCAACCAATTCCATAGTCCTTTCTTTCCCGGTGTTCACTTGTTTTTTTACAGTAGCCGCAGTATCGAAAAACAGTTCCATTTGCTTTCTGCGAACGGGTTCAGATTTCTTTACCAATTTCTTGGTTAATTCTTGCCATTTCTCGCCGTTTTCAATTGTGGTGTTGATAGTGGCCAGGGTGGCGTTCACCAATGAATTGTTCAGGCTTTTTACGTTTTCTTTTTTTCTTTTTGCTGTTGCTGTCGCCATGATATTCTATTTTGAAAGTATTGTTGTTATATTTTAGGATACAAATCTAGATGTGAGGAGTTACAACTGAGTTGCATAACTGGTTTCGAATCAATTACCTTAATTTTTTATGATTCTCTTCTTAACTCCGTTCAATACATCGAACATAAGGTCTTGTTGCGTTGCAGTGATGTCCAATCCTTTTTTTACCACTTTGGAAGTAAGGTCCAGCGATTTGTGGGCCATATTGAAAGAAGTATCAAAAACTTTCTCTGTGGTGCTCAAAGCAAAGTTGTTCGCTTTTGTGGCCATACCAAGAACATTGGTGGCTGCTTTTTCAATTCGTGTTTGTTTTGCTTTTGTTGCCATGTCTATCTGTTTTTTCTGATGTATTACATTTTACAGGGCAAACATAAAATCAGGTAGTTACAACTGAGTTACAGAGTAGGTATACGAAACTGTTTTTTCGGATTGAAGTATGTGTGTCCCTTTGTTTATAGGGTTTGCCGAGGGGAGAAAAAAACAAAGCTTTTTTAATTAGGCAATAGCCTCAATCTCTTTAAGCAAGGCCTTGGTGGCGGGCAGTGGGCCAATACCGTACTCTTCCTCCAAAATATCAGCACACTTTTGATAGGTTTTTAGGGCTTGGGGGCGATTTCCTTTTACAATGTATGCGGACATTTGAATGCGGTACGCATCTTCCCAAGTTTTATCAATAGCAATCGCTTTCTGGGCCAGTCGGATACTTTCCATGGGATTGGTCTCCACCAAAAGTTCAGCGAGGTTGACCAGCGCCCCAAGAATCAGCACTTGTGTTTTTTCACGTTCCTCCGAAGACCAATCTTCAAAAATTCGATTGGGCAAATAGGCTCCTTTGTACAATTCTATGGCCTTTTCATAGGCCTCTTGAGCGATTTTTGGATAGTTGCCCAAAGCCTTGTTGCCCACAACAATATATTGTTCCAAGGCTTCCACATCAATCCAAACCAATTCTGGATTCAACTGATAGGTTACCCCCTGGCGCTGCACATAGAGTGCTTCAGTTCGTGAAGGTCTTTTGGGTTCCAAAACCTTGTTCACCCCATGGAGTGCCACTTTAAAATCGCGGTCATCCCCTTCCTCCCATAGATGGTCCATGATAGACTCTTTGTGCAACGCATGTTTATGTCGGTAGGAAATCAAATATTGAATCAATTGGATGGTCTTGTCACGACCCCAATCTTTGGCATTGACTTTTTCGCCATCACGCCAAAGGGCAAACTGGCCCAAAGTTTGAAATCGGATGGGGGCCTCGAGCTGAAATTTTTTATAGCTCACCAATTGGTCTGTCAATTCCTGTTGCGACACGGACTATTTTGCTTTGCTGGAGGAAGATTTTGTTCGAGCGGTAGTTTTTTTGGTGCTAGCTTCGTGAACGGCGTCCACCTTTTTGGACAGATCCGCTACGGAATGCGAAAGTTTTTCCAGCGATTCTTGAATGGATTTAAAATCAGATTTTGACGCATTGCGCCATTGGTCCAAGGGCACTTTTTCCAACAGTTCTTCGCCATAGTCATGCAATTGTCCTTGAATGTTGGCTACCTGTTTTCGCGGGTCTTTTAGGGTATCCTTTATCATTTTGGGTCCGGTGGCCGCCACGGTTTTGAAGAGCGAAAAGCTCTTTTGTAGAATGTTTTCTTGCTCTTCCGAAGAGCGGTCATCCGTTGCATTTCTTGTAAGGTCGGTCAAATGCTCCTGAATGAAATCCACGGCATCATTAAAATCGGAAAAGTTGAGGTCTTCCCCGCCCTGCACGTGGGATACGTTGCCGCGCCATTGCACTTTGGACTCTCCATTTTCTTCATATATTTTTTGTGTAAACCGGACCATAAAAGATGCGGTCTCCGCTGCTTTTTTTGCCATTATTTATGTTTTTGGAAGGTGAATTT
>NZ_CAKZYF010000008.1 GCF_937884665.1 uncultured Allomuricauda sp.
CCTGCATTTTTTGACCCGCGGAATTCTGTCTTTTCTTCGCGTCTTCATTCCCTTTGGTCTCTTCTTTATTCTCAGTATTCTCTATATTTTCCAATAACTCCAGCGCTTTGTTTTGATCCTCTTTCACCGACCTTTCGTCCTGTTCATCTATATCAATCTCCAAAGGTTTTTTCAACTCCTTATTGTCTTTTCTCAACTCATCCAATTCACCTGAAAACTCTTTAAAATCACTGTTCAGTTTCTTTTGGTCTTCAGTTCCCTGTTCATTCTTTTCTGACAGCACTTTTTGTTCTTGCGCCAACTTCGCTAGTTCATTTGACAACTGGGCCATCTTTTCCGTAACGTAGTATCGTTTTGTTAACTCCAAAATTTGCTCAAGATTTTTAGATTTTGCATTCTGTTTTTTTCCAAGTTCCTCTAGTCGTTTTTTTAATTCTTCTTTATCAATCTTATCTGCCAATTTGTTGAGCTCTTCCAAAAGACGTTCATTCTTCTTCGCTTCTAACTCTTGCCTTTCCAGACGCTCTTGTAGTAGTTTTTTCAGCTCCGAATCCTCGGGTCCATTTTTCAGGCTTTCCTTCAATCGCTTACTAAACTTCTCCATAAGAGACTCCTGATCCTTTTGCTTCTGTAAGAAATCTTTGATTCGATTTTTATCCTCAAAGTTTAACGCATTACTCTCTTTCTGCTGTTCGTTAATCTTGGTTAGTAACTCTTTTTGTTTTTTAAAGTCATCAATAGACATATCAAGCTTTCTAACCAAATTATTCTGAACTTCTAACTCCTTCTTTTTCAGTTGATTATAATCTAAAATCTGTGAATTGAAAACATTGCTTCTTGTTATCTTTCCTCCCCTAAGTCCATCGTTGTCAACGACTTCGAAGTATAAACTATACGTTAAACCCTCTTCTACTTCTATCCCAGAAGGAAAAGTATAATAGAACTGATGTAAATTCCCCCGCGGTGACTCTAAAAGCAACCGCCTTTTTAAATCCTTCTTTTCCCTAGGGTAATAGACCAACCAAACTTGTTTTAACCCATGGTCATCTGAAACCTGACCCCTGTAAAACGACTGGTTTGGATTAATGGAATCTTGTTGTTGTTCCACCTTTATTTTTGGTGACGCATCTTTTACCACCTCTAGTGCGTACTCCAATGACTCGTAGTCCTTAATATTAGCATTCGACGTGCTAACCGCATAGTCAAAATCCTTGAACAGCTGTTTTGTTAAAAAGAACCTTTCTTCTGATTTTTCAAAGACGTCAATACCTTCGTTTGACCGCATAACAATACTATCTACAGAAGCTCCCCCAATCTTCCACCCAATTAATGTCCCTTCTGGTACAACCGTATTTCCCGTACCGATAATTCGTTCATCCTTTTTATTCAGGTACTTGGGAAATTGCAATTTCATCTGAAAATCCGTGATAGCTGGTGTGCTTATCCTTTCTATTTTATAGGGTTTTGACCTCCAACCGTTTGCTGTGACATGGAATTCGGTGTAATTGGCCGACGGTTGTATCACATAAGAAAACCTATTCCCATTTCTGCGCATCAATAAACTTTCATCGCCAAAAACGATAGATGCGTTTTCCGGGACCCATTCGCCATCTATAATAAACTCAATTGGTAAGGACTCGTTGTCCAAAACCCGCAATTCTGAATTCAAAAGGTCGAAGGAAAAGGGCGCAGGTCGTTCGTAAGCCAAGTCGTAATTAACGACCCTTTTATGCGACTCGAATAATGAATCAATATTTCCTGTCAACCAAAAAAGCAATATTAACAAAGCTGGAACAATTAAATATCCCGCATATTTTCTATTCTGCCCAAAATCTATCGCTTCCCGAAAAGGCACCTTTCCCAGTTTCTTCGAACGCTGTTCAATACTCGCTTCCAACAACTCAGATTTCCCGGGATTATCCGCCAAATCAAGAAGATTATATAATTTGTCTTCTACTTCTGGAAAGTGTTTTCCGATCAAGGTTGAGGCCTCTCTGTTTGACAATCCCCTCCTTATCTTAAAAATAAAGAACAAAGGGACGATTATTAACCGATACAAGAGAAAAAGCTCTACCGCTATGAACACTGAAAACAGCCCCAAACGCCATTTCGCGTCCAGCCAAAGCATAAACTCCAAAGAGGTAATGGCCACCCAAAACAAGATACCCAATGTTGCAAATAGCAATGCTCCTTTTATAAGCTCCCTCAGATAAAACCTTTTGGTAAAGCCCTCGAGCTTCTTTAATACGCTGTGATAACTAGTCAAAATCCCTTATATTTAATACAATATACCCGTTAGCCCGCAATTGGATTGAAAATTTTATGTTAAAAGCATTCGCCATGAAAGATTTGAAATACCTAGCTGCATTTACCATTCCGATATCTGCCGTAATTAGTCTTTACTTTAAAGGATATTGGAGCTTTTTCACTCCAATTTACGCTTTTGTCATCATTCCTGTTTTAGAGATACTACTCCCTGTGGATACATCCAATCTTTCTCCCGACGAGAGAGAAGAAAAACAACACAGCCGTATCTTTGATTGGCTCCTGTATTTAAACGTTCCCATTGTATACATATTTCTTTTCTACACACTATACGATATTACCAACAACTATTATTCTACCCTAGAAATCATCGGACTTATTTTCTCCATTGGTGTTGTATTGGGCGTAAATGGTATCAATGTGGCACATGAACTAGGTCATCGACAACATACTCCAGAACGCTTTTTGGGAAAAATTTTGCTTTTACCGTCTTTCTATATGCACTTTTACATTGAACACAATTTTGGACATCATGCCAAAGCGGCGACTAAAGAGGATCCTGCCACCGCCTCCTATGATCAAAGTGTATATTCCTTTTGGTTCAGTTCGACCGTGGGCCAATATTTGAATGCTTGGCGCATTCAGAAACAGCTTTTACAGAAAGGAAATTTATCCTTTTTCAGTCCCAACAACGATATGATTTGGTACTCTCTCTTTCAATTCATGTACCTAGGCTCTGTGTTTTACGTCTTTGGTTTGTTGGGCCTCCTTTTTGCAATTGCTTCTGTTATTGTTGGTTTTTTATTACTGGAAACCGTCAACTACATAGAACACTACGGGCTTATTCGTAAAAAAAAGCCATCTGGTCGTTATGAGCGTGTTCGCGAATGTCATTCATGGAACAGTAACCATGTTATCGGCAGAATTGTTCTTTATGAATTAACACGTCACAGCGACCACCATTTTAAATCATCCAAAAAATACCAAGTGCTCGACTATCATGATATTTCTCCGCAAATGCCTTATGGGTATCCCACTTCAATGGTACTTTCTTTAATCCCGCCACTATGGTTTCATATTATGAATCCAAGGGTGCCCGAGGATATGAAACCTGAGAATTCCCTTTCCATCGCCTAGCGCATTTTATACCTTTGAAAAAAATTATATTATGTCAGATGTCAGGGTGCGTTTCGCCCCGAGTCCCACCGGGCCCTTGCACATAGGCGGTGTCCGAACAGCGCTTTTCAACTATCTGTTTGCCAAAAAAAATTCTGGGACCTTTATACTTCGAATTGAAGATACCGACCAAAATAGATTTGTGCCAGGAGCTGAAGACTATATTGTGGAAGCTTTAAATTGGTGCGGAATTCCCTACGACGAAGGACCTGATAAAAACGGAGGTTTTGGTCCTTATCGCCAAAGTGAAAGAAAGCATTTGTATGGAGCGTACGCTCAAAAACTTGTTCTTTCTGGTGATGCCTATTATGCGTTTGATACTACTGAAGCCTTAGATTCTCACCGACAGAACCACGAAGCAAAAGGAAAAACCTTTATCTATAATTGGCATAACCGTTTAAAGTTGGACAATTCCCTATGCCTATCCCAAGACGAGGTCCAGTCCAGAATCAACTCCGGAGAAGATTATGTGGTTCGCTTTAAAGTCCCACAGGACAAAACTCTTGTATTACATGATATTATCAGGGGCAAAATCAATATAGACACCAATACTTTGGACGATAAAATTTTGTTTAAAAGTGACGGTATGCCCACCTATCATTTAGCCAATATTGTGGATGACCATCTCATGCAAATCTCCCATGTTATCCGTGGAGAGGAATGGTTACCTTCTCTGGCGCTCCATCAATTACTGTATGATGCTTTCGGGTGGAATGCGCCCCAATTTGCCCATCTCCCTTTGATCATGAAGCCTATTGGCAAAGGAAAATTAAGCAAACGGGATGGGGAGAAGGGAGGTTTTCCCGTCTTTCCTCTTCAGTGGAACGACACCATCGGGTATCGGGAGACTGGTTTTTTTCCTGAAGCGGTAATCAACTTCTTGGCACTTTTAGGATGGAACCCAGGGACTGAGCAAGAAATATTCTCGTTGTCGGAATTAGTAGAGGCCTTTACATTGGAACGCGTCAATAAATCCGGCGCTAGATTTGATCCTGAAAAAACCAAATGGTACAATCACCAGTATTTACAAAGAAAACCTCTTGAAGAAATCACTTCAATCTTTATACAAGAGCAAGGGCGAAACTATCCACAGATCAATCAAAAGGGAAAGCTCTACACTCAAAAAGCCATAGCGTTAGTAAAGGAACGTGCCCATTTTACTGCCGAGCTGTGGGAATTGGTTTCCTACTTTTTCGTAGCACCTGCACAGTATAATGAAAAAGCAGTAAGGAAACAATTCAAAGAAAACACACTGCAAAACCTGAAAGATGTCCATCACCTCCTCGAACCCTTAAGCACTTTTACTTCAAAAAAAGTTGAAGACGAAGTAAAAACATGGATAAACCAAAACGAACGTTCTTTTGGGAAAGTTATGGGACCCTTGCGCCTAAGCTTGGTAGGCGATTTAAAAGGACCACACCTTTTTGATATCATTGAAATGATAGGGAAGGAAGAAACCCTTTTGCGAATCCAAAATACACTTGAGCAATATCAATAATTTCAAATGTTCCTTAACTTGAAATAGGGATGTCCTAAAGTTAGCCATACCGGTCTGGGGTTTGCCGACACCTGTAACAATTTTATCAATTTCCCTACTAATACAATAACGAGTTTCGTAACTTCCTAATGTTAATCATAAAATATTAAACTATGGGCTCATTAATTTGGATTCCAGTCATTCTATTCGCCGGATTGCTGCTTTTATCTTTTGTATTTATTGTAAAACAACAGACCGCGGTGGTTATTGAAACCTTTGGAAAATTCACAAGCGTGCGACATTCGGGAATTCAGTTCAAAATTCCCTTTATACAAAGAATTGCAGGACGTCTTAGCTTAAAAATCCAACAATTGGATGTAATTGTTGAAACCAAAACATTGGACGATGTATTTGTAAAACTCAAGGTTTCCGTGCAATACGTTGTTATTCGAGACAAAGTTTACGATGCCTTTTACAAACTCGAATATCCACATGATCAAATCACTTCCTTCGTTTTTGATGTAGTACGTGCTGAAGTTCCTAAGATGAAATTAGACGATGTTTTTGTTAAAAAGGATGATATCGCCATTGCCGTCAAAAGAGAACTTCAAGAATACATGTCCGAATACGGTTATGATATTATCAAAACGTTAGTTACCGATATTGATCCAGATGCTCAGGTAAAAGCCGCCATGAATCGAATCAATGCATCCGAACGAGAAAAAATTGCCGCGCAATTTGAAGGAGATGCTGCCCGCATACTCATTGTTGAGAAAGCAAAGGCAGAGGCAGAAAGTAAACGCTTACAAGGTCAAGGAATCGCCGATCAGCGAAGGGAAATAGCCAGAGGTCTTGAAGAATCCGTCGAGGTTCTCAATAAAGTGGGCATCAATTCCCAAGAAGCTTCTGCCTTGATAGTGGTCACCCAGCATTATGATACCTTACAGGCCATTGGGGAAGAAACCAACTCCAATTTGATATTGTTGCCCAATTCTCCGCAAGCCGGAAGCGATATGTTGAACAATATGGTTGCTTCCTTCACTGCCAGCAACCAAATCGGCGAAGCCATGAAAAAACAGAACATCAAAAATAAAAATTCGGACAACCCATCCTAAATTCTAAAAAAAGCCCTGTCAACCAGGGCTTTTCTATTTTAGAGCCTTTACATGGCTTTTTGAACCGTTTGGTACATAAACCTATGTTTTAGCTACATTCGTTCCTTTAAACGTACTTAAAAAACCCATTTTGTTATAGGGAAATTCTATTTTTGGGCCTGTTGCAATAAGTTTTTGAAATACTAGTTCTTTTGTTCTATTTTGGCCCAAGTATCACGCAGTGTAACGGTTCTATTAAAAACCAAGTTTTCAGGTGTCGAATCCAAATCAACATTAAAATATCCCAAACGCTGGAACTGGAATCGATCCCCTGATTTTGCACCTTTCAAACTGGGTTCCAAAAACCCCGTTATTTTATTCAAAGAATTGGGATTGACAAAATCCATAAAATCCCGGTCTTTGTGACCATCGGGGGTAGCATCACTAAAAAGCCTATCATACAACCGAACTTCACCTTTCAACGCATGTGGTATGGATACCCAATGCAAAGTGCCTTTTACTTTTCTCAGACTTTCCGCTGTTCCGCTACCACTTTTACTTTTCGGGTCATATGTGCACTGTACCTCCAATATATCACCATCATCATTCTTCGTACAACTATTTGCCTTGATAATGTATCCATTTTTTAATCTCACCTCTCCCCCGAGCTTTAACCTAAAAAACTTACGGTTTGCTTCCTCCCTGAAGTCCTCTTTCTCAATATAGATTTCCTTGGAAAATGGAATCTCCCTAGTTCCTGCCTTTTCATCCTCTGGATTGTTCTCTGCCGTTAACCATTCCTCTTTTCCTTCTTCGTAATTGGTTATAACAACCTTTAGTGGATTCAATACCGCCATCACGCGCGGCGCTACTTTGTTCAGATGCTCCCGAACGTGAAATTCCAAAAGAGAAACATCGACCACATTATCCCTTTTAGCAATACCAATGGTATCAGCAAAGTTTCTAATTGATTCTGCTGTATATCCTCTTCTTCGCAAACCAGAAATTGTGGGCATTCTCGGATCATCCCAACCCGAAACAACCTGACTCTCCACCAACTTTAACAGCTTCCTTTTGCTCACGACGGTATGACTCACATTTCTTCTAGCAAATTCGCGCTGCTTTGGACGTAATCTGTCTTCTGATACCAGTTGGTCCAAAAACCAATCATAAAGCTCACGATGTGGCAAAAACTCTAAAGTGCAAAGCGAGTGCGACACTTGTTCAATGTAATCACTCTCACCGTGCGTCCAATCATATAATGGATAAATACACCAATCGGTATTGGTTCTATGGTGTGCTTTATGTAGAATTCTGTACATCACAGGATCCCGCATCAACATATTGTTGTGGGACATATCGATTTTCGCTCTGAGGACATGGTCTCCCTCAGCAAAATCACCATTTTTCATCCCATCAAAGAGTTCCATATTTTCTTCAACCGATCGATTGCGAAAGGGACTGTTCATACCCGGTTCTGTGGGTGTTCCTTTTTGGGCCGCTATTTCTTCGGATGACTGACTATCTACATAAGCCTTGCCATTTTGAACCAAAACCACTGCCCAGTCATAGAGCTGTTGAAAATAATCCGAGGCGTAACGCTCTGACTCCCAATCAAAACCTAACCATTTGACATCCCTTTTTATCGCTTCAACATACTCCTTTTCCTCTTTCGCCGGATTTGTGTCATCAAATCTAAGATTTACAGGGGCATCATACCGAAGACCCAAACCAAAATTCAAGCAAATGGAACTTGCATGCCCTATGTGCAAATACCCATTGGGTTCCGGTGGAAACCTAAAACGCAAGTCTTCTTTGGTATAATCACTTTTCAGGTCATCTTCGATGATATGCTCGATAAAATTTAATGATTTTTCCTCTTCGCCCATAATTGCCAATTGAAGCGCAAATGTAGCAAAAACACCCGCTACAGCCTGTTTAAAACCAAAAGTGTATACAAAGAAAGCCATTTCACAACAGTTTTGGTATGGGCCACAACAATATCTTTCCATTCCTATCCATAAAAGCCATATTTGTTATTGGAATGCTATATGAAAACGGCAACGTGGAAACGTTACCAAGCAACTCAACATCTTAAGGGGCACAAACTTGGGGCATAATTGCCCACAACCTCTTAAAACTAACGCTGATGAGAAAAAAAAGTTCAACCTACGGCATTTCCACAATCCTGGTATTGGTAGTGATGTTTTTGTCTATTGGGACACGCGCTCAGGTCCTCAATAAACCCGAAGCTGCAGATAACCCAAATCTAGCAGGTAATTCTGCTTGGGGAGCAGCCTGTGCTTCTGCAAGTTTCAATGAGTACTTTGTGAATTTCACTTGGAGTCCTCCTTTGGTAGCGTCGGACAACGAATTTATCCTGGAATTATCTGATGCGAATGGAAATTTTGGGGCGCCCATCGAATTGGATAGATTATCCGATAAAAACACTGATTTTGATTTCGAATTTCAGTTCGCGGTTCCAACCACGGTCCGTGGAGAAAACTACAGGCTCCGTGTTAGAAGTACAAATCCCGCAAAAACCAGTCCTCCCTCGGACCCGTATCCGATGCATTTTGTGGATTTCAGTGCCCCTCTGCGAATTAGCAAGGACGGCAATGGCATTATTCCGCCGGGAGGGACCATCCAACAATGTGATGGAACATCACTTACCCTGGCCGCCCATAATATTCCAAATGCAGAGACCTATCAATACAACTGGTATAGAAGTTCAACATTGCTCAGCGAAAAATCGTATCAAATCACCGTGAACACTCCTGGAATGTATTATGTAGAACTGGATTATGGTTCTATTTGCTCAGGTTCTGCGAATACTTCCTCGAATATTATTGATGTTTCTACAGGTTCTACCTTGGGTATTGCCATAAATGGAGCAAACTCTGTTGACCTTTGTATCGGTGACCCCTATACGCTTACCGCAAATTTAAGTGGTAATGGTCTTACATATACTTGGTACAAAGACGGTTCCATTATCTCAGGGCCTACAGTAGAAGGCAACACGCTAAACCTCAACACTGCATCAGCAGGCTTTGAAGGAAATTACGAAGTTGAAATTGAAGGCACAGGCGCTTGTGTAGAACGCTCTGCCGGAGTTGCGGTACAGAATTTGGGGTCCGTGCAAGTAACGGTTCAAAACGAAACCAATATCGTTTTACTTCCTAGTCAGAATGAAACCTTATCTGTGTCAACAACTGCCGTTTCACCTGCATTTCAATGGTTTAAAGATGGTGCACCCATAACGGGCGCTAACACCAACACATTGGCTATATCAGATACGGGCACCTATTTTGTTCGCGTGACCGAGACTGGAGGGTCTTGCGCATCTTCATCCTCCATTGACTCAGAAACCACTACAGTTGTTTCTCCAAATTCTTTTGAATTCATCATCGACTATGCTACAGCATATACGGAATGTTCCAATACGGAAACCACATTGGATATCGCTACCATAAATGCTGTAGGCAGTTCAGGGACAAAAACAGATGTAACTGCGGATTTAGCTAATGCCTTTGCTTATCAATGGAGGCTTGATGGGACCGATTTGACTGGTGAAACCTCTCGAACACTCACCATTGCTGATAATTCCGGCAATGGAAATTATACACTTACAGGAACTTTAGATGCCTTTAATGTCAGTTCGAATTCACTTACTGTTCGATTAGCCACCAATGAAACCCTATCTATTACAGCAACTGGAGGTACTGTTATTTGTCCAGCAAACAGTACAATTGTTTTAGACGCATCCCAAGATCTCACCGGTGAAACATTCCAGTGGACAAAAGATGGCAGTCCCTTCGATTCCAGTTCCAATTCTCTGAACGTTTCTGAAACTGGCGTCTATCAATTATCGATAACCACTGAGGATTGTCCTTTGGTCTCTAATGAAATTACAGTAGTTCCTTTTGATGAATCATTACTTGTTTTGGATAGACCTGAAAACATCGTGATCATTGAAGGAGAACAGGAGACTGTAACGGCCAGCGGAGCACAATCGTACCAATGGTTTGATGCAAACAATATTTTATTGAGCTCCCAAGACGCTTTCACTTTTGAGCTGGAAGGACAGTATTTGTTAACGGCAGACTTCGGAAACTGTAGTGTTAGTCGGGTGCTTACGGTGGAATACAGGGATACTTTTGCCATTCCCAACGTAATTACCGCAAATGGAGATGGTATCAATGACTTATGGGTTTTGCCAAATACATTTTCTAGGGATCCCGATGTGCTAGTTACCATTTTTGATGAACGTGGAAGAGAAGTTTTCAGTCAGACCAATTACGAAAACAATTGGCCTGAATCAACTACTTCTTTCAGCCAACAGAGTATGATATTCTATTACAAGCTATCCCGTGAAGGACAAAATTTACGACAAGGAACTATAACCGTTATTCGATAAACTACTAATGCGCCCCAACAAACCAATATTACTGACTCTACTTTCGCTGCTGTTGTTTTCTGGGCTTTGGGCCCAAGAAGAAAATCCGTTTGTAGTGTACGATGTGCCTTCTCAAAATCTATTGAAATTCAATCGTTTTTTGATAAACCCTACTTTCTCTACGGTTAGGGAGGACAAATCGTACGTCAACCTTTTTCATAGAAACCAATCGGTTTCTTTTGATGACAACAATCAAATCTATTTTTTGAGTTATAGCGGCCGTGTAGGGGACAGAAGTGGTGTCGGTTTAAGTTTATTCACGAACAGGGAAGGGCTTTTTAACAATTTTGGGGTACATGCCAATTATGCTTATGGCGTTCGTCTCAGTCCCAAAAGCAACTTTACTTTCGGGGCCAATTTTTCCTATTATCAAAGCGCTTTTAATCAAAACAGGGCGAACACCGTAGAAGATGATCCGTTTCTTAACAGTTTGGAAAGTAGTTCCTTGATTACTTTTCAACCAGGGTTCAATATTTCCTTTGGCCAGTTCGATTTTGGGGGATTCGCCGAAAATCTGTTTGATTACAATTTAAAGAACAGCGAATCGGTCACTGATTTCAATGAAAAAACATATTCCGGACATTTACAATATACCCATCAGTTTAAAAATGGCGATGGTATACTGGAACAGGGCAGGCTTATGCCGCTGGCCCGAGTAAGAAAAGTAGGAGAGGAACCACTGACCTTGGGAGGAAGTTTAGTCATGGACCTGCCCAAATTGGGATGGGTTCAAGCAGGATATGATGACTTCTATGGAGCATCAGCAGGTTTAGGGTTCAACTTGAACAAAAACTTGTCCATTGGATATACCGTTGAAAAAGGATTGACCAACAATTTTGAAAATTTTGGTGTCAGCCACGAAGTTTCGCTAGCTTACTCATTTACTCCTAATCTCACCGAAGATAGGGTTCTCCTCGAAAAAGACAATGACTTGGTTCAAAATGACAAGGATGTTCCCCAGGAAAACTTAACCCTTTCGGACAAGGATTTAGAGATTGCGGAATTACAAGATAAACTGGCAGAAAATGATGCTATTCTAGATGAACTGTTATTTCGTCAAGATTCTATAGAACAAACCCGCAAAAAAGACTTGGAGCGTCGGTTTGAATCCGTAATGAAAATGGTGAAGCGCGAAACACAGGGGGAAAGGCCCGATTTGGAGAGCAAAGCGAGGGCCATGTATTTTAAGGACGTAGATAGTACTTTATTGGTCAGCAGACCGGAACGGCAACCCCTGTCCAATCACGGTTTAACCAATACCTCTGCAACCAAAAGAGTTATTCGCTTAGATAAAAATTCAGGTAGAAAAGTGGCCCAAACCCCTACTTCGGTCAAAGACAGGACAACCAATACTTCCAATACACCAAGCGCCAAGTCAGTAGGGAATTACCGCAGTTTTGATATCCCGGATGTTGAAAGCGGCCACTATCTTATTGCCAACGTATATCGTGAAGATGTGAATTTAAATCGCTTTCTGGAGGAGCTTCATGACCTCGGAATTGCTGCGGATTATTTCGTCAATCCGAAAAACGATTTGAAATATGTCTATTTAGAACATTCGGAGTCCAAAAAACAAATAACGGACCAATATAAAACCAATTTATCTGGAAAGTTTTTGGCTCCCATGTGGGTTATGTCCATCAAAAATGATATTTCTTCATTTGGGATGGCCTCAAAGACCAAAACTTCCCAAAAGAAAAAAAGCGGCCTTATCCAAACGTATGCCATTGGTGGTATGGGTTCTGGATATTATATAATCGCCAGTGTCTTTGCAAATTCCAGAGATGCCAAACAATTTATACGAGAACTCCGTAACAGGGGGTTGGATGCAAAATACTTCACAAATCCAGAGGACAATTTCCGCTATGTGTACCTGAAAAAAGACGATACCTGGACCAATGCATTAACCTCATACTATACCAAACTAAATGCTTCGTATGATGACGATATGTGGATCATGCGGGTAAAACCAAACTATACGAGTTAAGATGACCAATCACATACTCAAAACCATTGTCTGCCTTCTGGGTATAGGTCTTCTAGGGGGTAAACTTAATGCGCAGGTCGAAGTTCCGTTCACTCCTCGACTTGATAATTCGTTTATCAATATAAAAGGGGATTATACCTTTTTATCCAACAGTATCATCAACAGGGTGGATGGAAGCAATACCGCGAATGACCCTTATAATGGGACAGCGAACAACAACGGTTTTCACAGGGATTATATCGACATAGATTCAGACCCAACAACATTCAGTTCCAGTAGCTCCACACTGTCATTGCCCTTTTGTTCCAGGATATACTGGGCCGGGCTGTATTGGTCTGCCAATTACCAACAGGAAGTACTGAACAACACACAGATACCCACGCTACCCCAAAACGATACCCAGCGCTTGGACTTTACCCAGGTTAAATTCCGTGTGCCCGGTAGCGCAACCTACATGGACCTGGTCGCGGATAACGACCCAGACCCTGTTGGAGAAGAGGATGCCATAATTTATGATAACGTCAATTTTAAAGACTCTCCTTACACCTGTTTTAAGAACGTGACCAACATTCTACAGGGCTTGGCCAATCCAGAAGGTGAGTATTTTGTGGGAAACGTTAGAGCGACCCGAGGACGAAGTGTTGGTGGTGCCGGTGGTTGGACCCTTGTGATTATCTATGAAAATCCAACCCTTAACGGGCGCTATATATCCGTTTTTGATGGGTACGCAGGTGTTAGTGGAAGCACTAGTGCCGACATCAACGTTTCCGGATTTAACACCATTCCCGTTGGACCTGTTCGCGCTCGTTTGGGTGCCAGTGTGGTAGAAGGGGACCGAAGCATTACTGGCGATGCCTTTCGTATAGAAACCCCACTAAATCCTGGCTTCACCAGCCTTTCCAATGGAGCTAATCCCAGCAATAACTTCTTCAACTCCAACATTACTATTGATGGTGTTGATGTTACCACAAGAAATATCACGGCAACGAACACTTTGGGCTATGATTCGGATATTTTCGAAATAAGCAATCCGGCCAACAGCATCATCGCCAATACCGAAACGGATGCTACCTTAAGACTTTTCACGCAAGGGGATGCCTTTGGAGCCTTTTTGGTCACCTTCGGTGTTGAGATCATAGAACCCAATATTGTGCTCGAAAAGCGTGTGGAAGATATTGGAGGAAACGATATTACAGGTTTGGGCGTAAATCTGGGCCAGTACTTGGATTATATCTTATCCTTTGTAAATACTGGTAATGATGATGCTACGGGATACGTTATACGAGATGTTTTGCCACAAAATGTAACCTTGGATGAACTCAACATCACCTTACCTCCGGGTGTAACGTACGTCTTTGATGCCCCCAATCAGGAAATTACATTCACCATACCCGATAATTTAGTGGAAGAAGGAGATCCTATTTCACAGATTCGGATGCGGGTCCAAGTGGCTGAAAACTGTTTCGATTTTGTAGATGCCTGTACAGATGTCATTGAAAATCAGGCATTCTCTACCTATGAAGGTGTGATAAACGACAATCAAATCAGTGATGACCCTAGTGTGTCCGATTTTGATGACTGCGGATTTACAACTCCTGGCGCCACAAATTTTCTTCTAGATGATTTGACCGCCTGTAACTTTACACGAACGGTTCAACTCTGCGGGGATACCGTTACCTTGGACGCTGGGGATAATTTCGATGCTTATATCTGGTACCGGGATGAAAACGGAGACAATACCATTGATGCAGGAGATACCTTATTAAATGATGGTGATCCAGATAATGATCCGAGTACACTTACCGTGGACGATATCGGGACGTATATCGTGGATAAGCAGGTAGCTGACCCCTGTAAAGATTTTGGGGAAATCATCATAGTGGAAAGGGTCGGCGCAACACAGACCAATCCTATCACTACATTAATAAATGATACCACGAATACCGTAGAGGGTGAAATCGTGGTCTGTCCCAATGATGGTAGCGAATTGCCTGAAATCTTTTTATGCGGTCTTAACGACACGGAGCTTGTACAAGTCAATATTCCAGATGCGGACAGTATTTCGTGGGAGCTTTTGGACGAGTCAAGCTGTACGGCAGCAACTCCAGATTGTGCCAACACCAATAATAGTTGTACCTGGAACGTTGTGGAGACCGGCAGCGATTTTGTGGCCTCAGATGCAGGACAATATCGATTGGTAATAAACTATCAAAATGGTTGTTTCAGCCGATTCTATTTCAACATTTTCAAAAACCCCCTAAATCCACAGGCAAATACGACGGATATCATTTGTGCCACTCCTGGAAACATTACCGTGACCAATATGCCTTTGGACTATGAGTATCGTCTTATAGACCAATTCTCCGGGAACGTTTTGGTGGCCTATAATCCAAGTCCCAGTTTTACTATTACCAACAATGGGGCGTACACTGTTGAAATGCGTCAGCAAGGTGTCGTGGACGGTTGTGTTTTCGTTTTGGACAACATCGGTATCCTTGATAGGGATTTTCAGGTCGACGTAACTACAAAAGATACCGATTGAAAAGGCTTGGGAGAGATATCAATTTCTGTACTTAATGTGGAACCCCAATACTATTATGAGATTTCCCAAGGTGGTGTTACCGTGGATACTTTTGGTCCATCTGGGGACAACAATTATACCTTTGAAAACCTCAACGATGGCCTATATGATGTCATGGTTTCTACAGATGATGGTTGTAACTATACCGAACAGGTCACTATCAATGATGTCACAGACCTGGCTGTCACCGCACTAACTACAAAAAATATAGATTGCACAGATGGCATCATTACCGTTACCGGCTCGGGAGGATTCCCTAACCCAGAGTATGCCTATGCAATTTGGAGCTTTAATGGTGTAGATTTATATACCTCTGTCGCTAACATCCCTGGAAGTGCATTTCAAGTGGCCAACGATTTTACCTTTACCAATGGGGAGGAAGGGGATGACGAATTTATCGTTGTAGCTGGCAACAACTGTAGTTTTATTTCCAATGTTGCGACAGTTGCCGTAGCTCCTGCTATCGTCTATACCACATCACAATCTGAAGTTTCCTGTTTTGGAGGAAACGATGGTTCTATTTCTTATAATGTGACCGATACCAACGGCTATACTTTAGATTTTACCCTGACCCCAACGGCAGGTTCTCCGGTTACCAATAGTTCTGGAACCTTTACAAGCCTCCCTGCCGGGGACTATACCGTAACGATTACCCAAACCTTGGGAACAGCCAGTTGTGATCAGGTGGATAATTTTACGATTACCCAACCTGCTTCGGGGATTTCGGGCAATGCGGTTTTGATTCAGGATTTCACCTGTTTGCTAAATGGAAGTATCGAAGCACAAAATGTAACAGGAGGTACGGCTCCTTATGAGTATAGCATTGATGGGGTCAACTTTGTCAGCGGCGTAGGGTCGGAGACCTTTTCAAACCTTACTAACGGAACGTACACCATTTCCATTCGGGATGCCAACAATTGTATATTCAATACCAATGCCATTGTGTTGGACCCCTTGAATCCACCTACGGATTTAACATTCACGGCAAGCACACCCAATTGTCCTGCCCTGACTTCGGATATAACTGCCACCGCTGTGAATGGCGATGCGCCCTTCGATATTGAAATTATTGCACCAGCTTCCAAACCTGCAACAACTAATACGGGAAACACTGCAGACTTTGACGGTCTTGCTCCTGACACATATACCTATCGAGTAACGGATGGAAGAGGATGTGTTTATGAAGAAACCTTTACCATTAATCCTGTTTCCGAGATTGCCGTTACCGGACAACTTATCAGCAACATCAGTTGTTTGGCCAATACCGATGGCGAACTGTTATTTACTGTTTCGGATTTCAATACGGACTATGACTACACGATATCTGGGCCCTCCAATTTTTCAGGAAATAACGAAACAAACCCTGCTATTTCTCTCACAAACTTAGATGACGGAACCTACGATATTACTGTAACCGATAATCAAACCAACAGAACAACCAATGCAAGAAAAACGATAAATGCAACCCCAGCCACAATAACATTAAGCGCCTCAGAAGAGCAACCTACCTGTACCTCAACAGGAAGCGTGACCTTGTCCACTACCGGTGGATGGGGAGGCAATAATTTTACCCTGACAAATCCGGATGCCACTCCATTTGGAACCAATGCCACGGGAATCTTCAACAATTTGACCCAAGCCGGTCTTTATACCGCTACCGTGACCGATTCAAATGGTTGTATGGTCACTACAGATTTTACCCTTACTCCAGCCGTGGCCCCAGTATTGGCCATTGTGCCCAATGACACCTGCTATGATGCCGCCGTAGGGCTTACATTGACTGCCAATGTAACCTCAGGAGGGGATGGAAATTACGAGTATAGCCTAAATGGAGGTACATTTGGGACCAACAACGTATTTACAGGGCTTACTTCGGGTACGTATACCATCGAGGTTAGAGACGGCAATAACTGTACTGACACGGAAAGCATCACTGTTAATCCAGAACTGCGCGTAGTCGCCTCCGCTCCGAACATTACCGCTTGCGGAACCACTACCAATGTAAATGTAACCGCAGCTGGGGGCGATGGAAACTACGTCTATGCCCTTGTTGCCAATGGTGTTACTCCAACCGCGGGTGATTTTGCTACTACAAACCCAATCAGCGTTACTGGAGCGGGAGATTATGATGTATATGTTAGGGATGTAGGAGGAGTTTCTGGTTTTTGTGAAGCTTCGTTCGATATCACCATTACCCAAGATGCCCCATTAGCACTGAACATTACTGATACAGGAATACAATGTAGCGGCGAAGCCCAGGCAAACCTTACAATTGTGGCCTCTGGCGGTGAAGGTCCTTATCAGTATAGTATTGACAACGGTACAACCTATCAAACTTCGGATACCTTTGTAAATCAACTTGCAGGAAGCTATGATGTTCGCGTTAGAGACGCAAATAGCTGCGAGGTTTCGCAAACCTATACTATTTCCGAGCCCTTTACGCTTTCAGCTTCCGCCGCCGTAACGCAACTGGCCGAGTGTAATCCAGGAGTCGGCGCTGAAGTCAGAATTACCAATGCTATCGGGGGTACCGCTCCTTATGAATATAGTTTTGATGGCGGAACCAACTACGGAACATCCCCAATTGGGTTTTTGCTGCCAGGAACACACACTGTTTATATCAGGGATGCCAACAATTGCACATTCCCCATGACGGTAACCGTAGATCCTGAACCAACTCCGCCAGGAATTACCCCGTCCATTGTATATGAATGTGACGGAGAAGGTACAGTTACCCTGACCCCGGACAGTGCAGATTTTGATTATACCTATGAAATAGGAGGGAGTCCCAATTCTCCAGCAACTTCCAATATATTCGATAACGTTCCCGTTGGAACCCATACATTTACTGTTAACTATACTGCAAACACACCCCCAGCTCCAAGTGTCCTTTTATTGGAAGACTTCGGTTCAGGACCCAATACTCCGATAAGCGAAGTTGACCCCAACTATTGCTACGAACCTTTGGATGGAACGGGTATTGGTTGCAACACCTCACCAAATGCTCTTTCAAACGGAGAGTATACGGTTACGCAAAATCTTACCAATCCCTGGACGGGTTGGAGACCTCCCAATGATCATACTGGGAATACCAATGGTAGATTTTTGGCCATAGACCTTGGAACCGTTGTCGGGCTTGACGGAATCATTTACGCAAAAAGAAATGTAGAAATCATACCAAACCGTGAACTTACGGTTTCAATGTTCCTTTTTAACATGGTACGGGATACTTGGGGTGGAACGCAAAACGACCCCAATGTAAGGATAGAATTGGTTGATGGTCTGGGCACTGTAATCGACTTTGTAACAACAGGTGACATTTCAAGGAATATCAATGCCGATGATTGGCGAAATTACTCCGTTGATCTTGATCCTGGAGCCAACACGAATATTGATATTGTAATCCGAACCA
The DNA here is from genome assembly GCF_937884665.1 of uncultured Allomuricauda sp. GTDB lineage: Bacteria > Bacteroidota > Bacteroidia > Flavobacteriales > Flavobacteriaceae > Flagellimonas. Next base: position 18,449 of record NZ_CAKZYF010000008.1, read on the forward strand.
ACATAAATACGGACCATGGCAATGATTTGGCCATAGATGATATTCTCGCTTTTCAAACACCAGAAGTTTGTGCCGGAAGTCTTACCGTGGATGTGGTAATTGAAGACGGCCGTGCATTTGATGCGGCAATTACTGCATTTTCAGATGTCAGCTGTAACGGGGACAATGATGGTTCCATTACGTTTGAAGTTGAAAACTTTGATGCTGTAAACGGATTTGAGTACCGTTTGGGAACTTCAGGGCCATTCACCGTTTCAACCACAAGTCCGGTAACCCTATCTAACGCTGTTACGGGAGATAACCTAGTTGCGGGAACCTATTCAATTGAGGTCAGGGATGTCTTGGATAATACCTGTACCGTGACCCTAAATCAGACTATTGGTCAGCCCAATGCCCTCGAGACCGGTGCGTCCGTTACCGACGCAATGACCTGTACGAACGGCGGTGCTACCATCACTTCCAGTATCCTTTCCGGCGGTACTCCTGGATTTGAATACCGTTTGGAGGACGCTTCCACACTACCTGCGATAACTGTTGTAAGACCCTACCAAGCGTCCAATATATTTACTGGCGTTGGAGCAGGAGATTACATTGTTCGGGCCAGGGACGCCAATGGTTGCGAAGACCCTATCGATGCAAGTATCACGATTGCACCCACAACCCCAATAACCTATACGTTCACCGCCTGCTACGGTGGAAATAATGATGGTTCCATACAAATTGACGTTACAGCAGGAAACAGCAACTACGAATTTAGTTTGAACGGAGGACCGTGGACGGCCCCTAGCCCTGCGAGCGCAACTACCTTCACTTTTAGCAACTTAGTGAGCGGAAACTACACGATTAACGTTAGAGATGGCTTAGGGTGTGTCGGAACTTTGGAAAATGTGACCATCTATGAGGCTCCTACCATTGATGTAATCGACCTCAGCACCTGTAACGCAGGAAGTATTACAGTAACGGCTCCCGCTGCGCTGACGACCCTGGAATATGCATTTGTGCCAACTGGCAATAGTCCAGCAGGATTATTTTCGACTACAAACACCTTTTCGGTAACCACAGGAAACGATGGGGATTATGATGTCTATGTTAGGGATACCTCAACCTCAAACGCCTATTGTGATCTTGTTGAAACCGTAACGGTAAATCCCGCTACTCCATTGACCGTGGTCAACACCCCCACCGACCCCCAATGTCATAATGGGAATGGGTCAATTCTTGTCAACATTACTTCCGGTATTGCACCTTACACGATTCAAATCGTTGACCTGGATAATGGCGGAGCGTCCGATCAGACCAACACCAATCAGTTGATTACCACAAGGACCTATTTCAACCTTATGCCAGGAGATTATACCATCAACGTGACAGATGCTTCTGGATGTACGGTAACAGAAACCCCCATTACCATCAACAATCCTGATGAGCTTACTGCAGATATTCTGCCAATACTGCCTCCAGGTTGTGACCCGGATATCAATCTCACTGGATTTGAGTTCGACAACTATCCTTTAACTCTATCGGGGACTTTACAGTTCAGCGCCAATGGTGGCGTAGACTGGCAAACCAGCGATACATTTACTGGGATGGACCCTATAAATGGGATCATATATGCTTCAGGAACCGTGGTAAATCCTTCTATAAGGACGGTAGACGCTTCCAATAACACCTTATGCCAAATAGATTTACCTCAATACATCATACCCTATCCACTTGATGACTTGAACATTACAATTTCAGCAATAATTGTCGATTGTAATGACTTACAGGTTACGGTACAGGGAACACAAGGTTCTCCGGATTATGAGTATACCTTTTCGGATGACCCAGCGAATTTTGACGAAACTACGGCCACTTGGACCGCTCCGACCTCCGGAAATCACGTTTTCACAGGTTTGATTCCTGGAAGGACCTATGTTTTCTATGTAAGGGATTCCAGCCCTTGTGTAAGACAGAGTACCGTAAATGTTAATGACGTAGCTCCTCCTCCTGTGGAAATCACGGCGGATGTAACGCCAAGTTGTTTTGGAGCAAGTAATGGGCAAATTACGTATACCGTAACGGAAGATAACCCGGGCGACCTGGGAGGTACTTTTACTTGGAACTTATATGAACTTTCCAACCCCACAGTTTCCATCAACTCCGGCACCGAAGTAGGATTTACATCGGGCAACAGCTTTACAGTTCCCGTAGCCCCACTTTTAGGCCTGGCAGCTGGAACTTATTTCGTGGAAATTCAGGGAGCCGCTCCCAATAATTGTTTGATAGGTAGTGAAAATGCCATTCTTTTGGAATTGGACCCCCTTGCCGGAACCCCTACTGTTCTTCAAAATATCAGTTGCGATGCTCCCGGATTGGTGCAGATTCAAAATCCGACAGGAGGGGGCGGAATCTATACTTATACACTATTTCATGACATTAACAATACCCCTGCGAACCTCGCCGACGATATAACTATCACCACTACTACGGACAACCCCATTGAAGTTCCTGCAAACTCAGCCGCAGGAAGCTACCGGGTTTCCGCTCAAGATCAATATGGGTGTTCCAACGAGCTTGGTTTTGTTTCCTTGACTTTAACGCCAAATCCTACAATCGATGCTATCTCCGTTTATTTTTGCACTAATCCGGCAACCGTGAACATTTCTGAAAGTAGTACCGCTCCCCTGTTTCTCTATTCTATTGATGGAGGAACCACTTTTGAGGACAATGGCGGGGTCTTTAACAATGTCGCTCCGGGCACTTATACAGTCGCTATTCGGGATAGCAATGGTTGTTCTGATACCAGTAGTGTTACCGTTTATCCTATTCTTGAAGCAGATGTCCAGCTCACAAAACTATTGGACTGTTCAACCGCACCAAGCACTCCTGACGCACAGATTACAATAGAAGTACTTTCCGGTTCGGGAAGCTACAATTATGAAATCAGCAATGGATTGGGCTCTGTTGTTACCAGTACTGCACTGCCTAGTAATCCTTTCGTTTTCAACACATCGACCCCAGAGGATTATACCATAACCGTTTATGACAACAACACATCGTCCCCAACATGTTCGCGAGTGTTCAATATCACCGTTCCAACCCTTGTGACCCCAGCGTTCAACATAGTCGCTGCAACCGATGTCACCTGTTTTGGAAGTGATAATGGAACTATAACGGTAAACGCTGTGGATACTGGAAATGGTCCTTATAATTTTCAAATCATTTCAGGTCCAGGGAGTACCGCGAGTTTCCCTGTTTCACCAACTAGCAGTACCACTGCCTCAGCAACATTTACCGGTTTGGAAGGTGCTATTGGCTCAGGAATCACGTATACCATTCGTATGACAGCCCAAGGGACGGGATGTACCACAACACAAACACAGGCAATCATTCAGCCGTCGCAATTATCGGTGTCCGCTGCTGTTACTCCTTTTGCATGTTCCGCGGGCAATACTGCAGATTTGGCAACCATCACAGTTACGGCTTCCAATGGAACTGCACCTTATTTATACAGTATTGACAATGTGAACTTCCAAACCTCCAATACTTTTAATATTTCCGATACAGGTGCTGTACAAAATATCACCGTTTATGTCACGGATGCCAATAATTGTCCACAAACGGATACGGTTACCATCCAACCGTTGGATGTTCTTGCTTCCGCAAGTATTTCGGTTGACAATGCCGCTACCTGTGTTACCGGAGAAGATATAACGATAACCGCCCAAGGTACGTTTACCAATTCAACTTCCCACCCGGGAAACTACCAATTTAGGCTCTTGCCCGGCGGTTCGTTCCAAGCTTACGGAAGTTTTACAGGGTTAAGTGTGGGTACCCACAATTTTGAAATACAAAACACGGTCACCAACTGTATCATTGTAACATCGCACGAAGTGTCAAACCCCGAAGTGTTGCATTTGGATGTGGTCAATACTATGGACATTACCTGTTTTGGCGATACGAACGGAGCGGTGGAACTGGACCTTCAAGATGCTTCCAACACAACCTATCCCAATGCTACAAGCTATACTTTGTATTACGACGTAAACAATACTCCCATAAACCTTGCTGACGATGTGACCACAACAGGCTCAGACGCTGATGGTGCCTTTTCCATTACAGGATTGGCCGCGGGGACCTATTTCATTGAGGTAGTTGATGATAATCCTCCAGGTTCCGATTGTACATATTCTCAATCCTTCACTATCGCGGGACCAAATGTCGGGTTGTCCGCAAATACGCAAGTGTCCGAAGTAACTTGTGCTCTTAACGACGGTAGTATCGAAATTATCAATGCCGCAGGAGGCTGGGGAGGATATTCCTATTATGTGGGAACCGCAGCTCCGACCGCTACATCAGATTACGTCGCGTCTCCTTTATTTGAAAACTTATCGGGAGGAGTCGCTCCTGGAACAACCTATCAAGTTTGGATAAAAGACCAATTCGATTGTGAACATCAACTGGCTGATGTAATCCTGGTCAATCCCGATGCCATCACGGCTACCCTACAAATCAATACACCCAACTGTACTAATATTGAAGGTGAAATAGAGGTGGTGGGCACCACTGGTGGACAAAATGCCAACTATACTTTTCAATTGAGGAGAAATGGAACTTTAATCGGTTCACCTCAGACCAGCCCCATTTTTACCGGCTTGGGCGAAGGCATTTACCTTGTAGAGATTGCGGACCAATGGTCCTGCGCGCATACAACCAATGCTGTTGCGTTATTTGATGAAATAGTTCCTACAATTACAGTCGACAAACCCATTGATTGTACCCTTGACCCGGGTGGCCATGTTACCGTAAGTCAGACCGGAGGTTCCGGGAATTTTACCTATGCTGTTACTTTCCCAGACCTTTCTACGCCCTTACCGTCAAATAATACCGGTGTGTTCACGGATTTAACCTTAGCGGGCACGTATTCCTTTTCCATAACGGACGACGCCACCGGACATACTTGCGTAAAGACCATAACTTTGGATTTGGATGATAGCGTTGATCCTAGTATTGTCAATGTGCTGGAAAGTCCTGTGAATTGTAACGGAGGTTCCGATGGTTCATTGACCGTGGAATTAGACCCGGCCACAGCAGTTCATCCAGTATATACCTATGAATTGTATGAAATTGCAAATTTGGGTACTCCGTTCAGATCAGCGCAAACCAGTAATGTGTTTGATAACCTTCCTGCTGGGGATTATAGGGTTCGGGTAATCTCTGCCAGGTCCTGTGATGATTTCTTCGACCAGACGGTTACAGAACCTGCTGCTTTGAGTGTTTCTGCTGCTGCAAATACATTTAGTTGTACCCCATCCAATACCGTCAACACGGCTACGGTAACAGTCTCCGCTTCCAACGGTACTGCGCCTTATCTGTATAGTATCGACAATGTGAACTTCCAGACGTCCAATACTTTTGACATTGTGGATACTGGTGTTACACAAAACCTTACCGTATTTGTTCGAGACGCCAACGCGTGTTTAGAAACCGATACGGTAACCCTAGAACCTATAAATGTATTCTCAGTATCCGTAACACAAAATATCGCCATTAGTTGTGCAAATCCAGAAGAAATTCTGATTACCGTTACCGACAATGGTGTTCCGACCAATAGCTATAGCTACACCTTGCTTCCTGTTGGAAATACGCTCGGTACGATGATAGCAACCCCAACAAATACAACGGCAACATTTGAATTGTCCGCGCCGGGAAGTTACACTTTCAGAATCACGGATACGGCAACCAATTGTTATGTGGACACTGCTTCTTACACCATCGCTCCTTTTGACCTTATCAATGTGGTCGCTACGCCAACAGCTCCGGTGACGTGTTTTGGTGATACGGATGGTGAAGCGAGCTTGAATGTAACGGGGTACTCCGACACCTATGACTACGAAGTGTTCAATGCCGATGGTACAACCACTGGAATTACGGGTTCAGGAAATAGCGGTACCACAAACCCCTTGGGCATAGGCAATTTGCCTGGTGGAAACTTTTTTATCCGAGTAGTGGAGACTGCGAATCCCTTGTGTATAGAAGATTCCAACGTATTTACTATCGTTTCTCCAGATTCTCCACTTGATGCAACGCCTCTTGAAGTGGCCAACGTAACTTGTGCGAACAACATCGGAGAAATAGAAGTTTCCCCAACTGGAGGATACGCTCCTTATGATATTGTATTGACCAATACAACATCGGGTCAAATCTACACGGCTACAGCTGTGACAAGTATCGTCTTTAATGGACTATCTGCTGGAACATTTAATGTTGAAATTACTGATAATAACGGTTGTGTAATCAATAGACCCATAACCTTGACCCAACCGACACCGATTACTGCCGATATTACTGCAACGCCTACCAATTTGAATTGCTTTGGGGATACGAATGCCACAGTTTCGGCAATAAATGTGCTCAATGGTAGAGGAGTATATCAATATCAACTGAACATCTACGACGCCACGGGTACAACGATCTCATCTACTTCGGGACTTCAATCCAATGCAGATTTCAACAATTTAGGTGCTGGAATTTATAGCATCACCGTCTCCGATGGTTGGAATTGTGATGTGGAGACCATTCAGGTGACCATAACAGAACCTACCCAAGTAATGGCCAACTTGATTCAAGTGACCCCACTAAGTTGTACCAACCCTGCTGAACTATTGCTCAGTGCCAGCGGAGGTGCCGCTCCTTATGAGTTTAGCTTGGACAATATCGTTTTCTCCCCTATGACGGGGACAGGAGGAGATACTGAAAGCTTTACCGTTCCCGATGGTGTATATCAATATTATGTAAGGGATGCGCTAGGTTGTGAAGCCATGATTTCCAACCAAATTTCAGTAGACCCCATCACCCCATTGGACGTTTTGATCGATGATAGTGCGGCTTTCATCAATTGTACGGGAGAAGCATCCGCCACTATACTTGCAAATGCTATCGGTGGATTAGGTAACTACGTCTATGAATTGTTTTCTGACGCCGGTTTGACCAATTCAGTGGCAGGGCCACAAAATGATGGCGAGTTCAATAACCTTTTGGCAGGAACCTATTATGTCCAGGTTACTAGTATGGACTGTGAGGTGACCAGTGGTGTTATCGAAATACAAGACCCTGCACCTTTACAAATCGATAGACAAGAATCTACTGACGTCACCTGTGTGGGTCTTGAAGACGGTACAATTACCGTTGAGGTATCCGGCGGTACCGGAGAAATATTTTATGCCATAACTCCAAATCTGAATCAATTTGATACGGTGAACGAATTCACAGATTTAGCTCCAGGTATTTATGATGTCATCGCTCAAGACAGAAATGGTTGTTTCGAAACCTTCCAATTTATCATTGAACAACCCGATCCCCTTACTGCAGATGCCATTAACATTATGCATGAAGTGTGTTTTGAAAGCGCTGATGGTTCCTTTGAATTGGATATCTCCGGAGGTACCGCTCCGTATTTCACCAGTTTAAATTCCAATGCGGACGCTGATTTTGTACAGGACCAAATCCTGTTCCAAAACTTAGCCGCGGGAACACAAGTTGTTTTTGTACGTGATGCCCAAGGATGTGAAACCAATGTGTTTGTCGAAATTAATCCTGGAGTAAATCTTGAGGCTGCAGTGACACCGATATATTCTTGCAACGGAATACTTCCGGATAATCGTTTGGATATTGTGTTTGAAGATGTCACGGTCACTCCGGATGTGCTTTACGCCATTGATTCCACCGACCCTTTAGATATGCAGCTGACCTCCGACTTTACAAACATTCTTCCCGGAGATCATTTCTTGACCATAGCACATGCCAATGGTTGTATCAATACCATTGATTTCTCCATAGAGGCATTTGAATCACTGACCTTGGTTTTGGAAAATACCAACGTTAATGAAATTACCGCAACGGCATCCGGAGGATTAGAAGAATACACCTTTTTCTTTGGTGATGTTAACAACGGAACCGACAATACATTTATAATAAATCGAACCGACACCTATCCTGTAACCGTCATTGACCAAAATGGATGTGAAGTGACCTTGGAGATATTTATGGAATTCATTGATATTGAAATTCCTAATTTCTTCACCCCAGATGGAGACAACTTGAACGATGAATGGATACCAGATAACTTAGAAGCCTTTCCCAACGTACTAATGGTCATTTTTGATCGTTATGGTAGAGAGCTCCATCGAATGGGCTATGGCGACCCTGGATGGACTGGTATTTATAATAACAGCGAGCTCCCAACTGGTGATTACTGGTATCTCATTAAGCTGCAAGGTGAAAATGATGACCGGGAATTTATTGGACATTTTACCCTATATCGACAATGATGCTTAACCTACTGAATCATGTTAAAAAAAATCTGTACCCCAGCCCTTCTTTTACTTATGTGCCTTGCCACTAAGGCCCAAGAGTTGACCATCCCGCAGTTATCACAGTATATTGCGGACAATCCGTTTATCATGTCGCCCACGTATGCGGGCATAGGCGATCACATCAAAGTCAGGTTGAACGGCCTTACCCAATGGGTCGGCATCGAGGATGCCCCAGATACCCAGACGCTGGCAGCGGACGCCCGCGTTGGAAATCGTTCCGGTATTGGCATGCTTTTATATAATGATAGTAATGGTGAAACCAAACAAAGGGGTTCACGCGTCTCCTTTGCCCACCACCTCACTTTGGACCGATATGACGATATTTTTCTGTCTTTTGGTATTTCATACAATTTTAACCAGTTTCGGATAGATGTCGAGAATTTTACAGAATTCAATGGCCAATTGCCCACAGATGATAGGGCAACTACCAATCATAACTTTGACATTGGCGTGTTATACCGATTATCTAAATTTTATTTTAGTGTAAACGCTTCCAACCTGTTGAACAAGGACTTGGCACAGTTCAACCCTGTTTTTGAACCCAATACCCTGAGAAACTACTATGTGTATACCGGGTATAGTTTTTCCAAAAGCAAGAATAGCAAGTTGGAGATTGAACCTTCTGTTTTTTTCCAATGGTTTGAAAATGACGGGCGTTCCGTTACAGATTTAAACGCCAAATTTCGTTTTCACGATTTTGAGGACTACTATTATTTGGGACTCACGTATCGTTTTTTGAACGACCAGTTGGGTGAACCTTTGTATATAGCACCCATCGCAGGATTGAAGAAGAGCAACTTCTATTTCGGCTATTCCTATCAAGTGATTACCAATGAAATATTGGGGTATAGTACGGGCACCCATGTCTAGACGGTAGGTATGGATCTTTTCCAAGGTTTAAGCAACTGTAGGTGTACGTATTAAATTAATTACCTTTGCTCCCGCTTAAAAGAAAATAACAGTGGGAAGCATCAGTCTTAACAATATTAGGGTACATTCCAATCATGGTTGCCTTAAGGAAGAAGGTCTAATTGGAAGCGATTATCGCGTAGACTTAGAGGTACAGGCAGATTTATCTAAACCTTCTATTTCGGACAGACTCTCCGAAACTGTGGACTATGTTCATTTGAACAATATCGTTAAAGAAGAAATGGCCATTCGTTCCAAACTACTGGAACACGTGGCCCAGCGTATTTCCAATCGTATCTTTTCCGAAGTTCTATCTGTTGAGAAGGTTCTAATTTCAGTTTCAAAAATAAATCCGCCCATTGGTGGAGACGTCGAGAGTGTATCGGTAAAAATTGAAAATAGTCGGTAGAAACCCTTTAATTAACTTACTGCCTTTCCTTAAGATTCGTAAAATATTTATAGCTTTGCCCATTGTTTCTATGGCATCGTGGCCGAGTGGCTAGGCACAGCTCTGCAAAAGCTTGTACAGCGGTTCGAATCCGCTCGATGCCTCAAACAAAAGCCGGCTTCATTGGCCGGCTTTTTTATTCATTAATACGTTCCAAACCTTCTTGAATATTGAATTTGTCCTTTGGTAAAAAACCTTTACTTATCAAAACAATCCCACAGACCATTAAAATAATACCTAGTCCTTTCTTCAACAGCACAATGCGCTCTTCTGTCAAGTAGCGTTTCAATTGCTTCGCCAATAAAATCTTGATAATATCAGTAAAAAAATAGGTGAGGATAACCGTCCCAAAAAAGAAGAACATCCGATTGGCATCATTATCCAGACTTGGACCAACAATAACCACTAAACCCAACCAAAAGGCCAAAACGCCGATATTTATAAAGTTCAGCAGAAAACCTTTTACCATCAAGCCGAGATAGGTCCCTTTCTTTATTTTTAGACCTGGTTTTTTCTTGGTTTCTTTCTTAACGAAAATGACAATCCCATAAACCAGTAATATCATTCCACCAAACACAAACAGGCCCGGTTGGTTACTTAAGTTCTCCAACAGTTGAAAACTACTGAAATACGCAATCAGCAAAAAGATAATATCAGCGATGATAACACCAATATCAAAACTAACAGCTGCTCTAAAACCCTTAGTTGCACTGGTTTCCAACAAAACAAAAAATACGGGGCCAATAACAAAGCTTAAAAAGAATCCTAAAGGAACCGCAGTTTGAATGTCATCGACCATATTTACCTACATTCGTTTTACTTTTCCCCCAAACACGGTTTTCTCGTCCATTTTTAAAGGATCGCCATATACTTCAACTTCTCCCCCCGCCTTTACCGTAGCTTTTACATAATCCGTTGCATAGATTTTACCGTTACCTCCTGCATTTACCGTAATGGTTGTAAACTCTGTCTTAAATGCTTTACCATTATAGCTTCCCCCTGTATTTATAATGACATCTTGGTTCTTTGAAAAACCTTGTGTAATCACTTCTCCTCCGGTTATTGCCTTTATCAACAATTGTTCCACCTGGCAGTTCACGTTCACTTCTCCTCCTTCTTGCGCTTTTAATTCCAGGACATCTTGTTCAAAAGTCTTTTCAGAATAAATTCTGGCATCTTCATTCGTATCCAATACCTTTAATTTATCGGTGTAGTGCAAATCAATGAAGGTTCGGTAGCCACTAAAAATTTTATCTATTTCCATTCGAAGTTTTAATACGCCATTGTTGTTGACTATGGCAACTTTATGCGTATTTGTGCCTTTAATAATGGCTTTGTTTTCATTGGATGGTATTAGATTCACGGACAATCCATCAAATGCTTTTACCTCAGCAAAATCTCTCAATTCTCTAGTAATCGTTTCCTCTTGTGCATAAACACAAAAGACTGAAACAAAAAGTAAAATTCCTGTTATAACTTTCATAAGCGATAACTTAAGTATTCAATCTACAGAATCTATTCCATTTCCTTTTTTCCAATCAAAGAAAAATCCAGATGCCTCTTTACCAAATCAGTATCCTTGACCATCACATAAACTTCGTCACCTAATTGATACATCCGTTTTCTTCGTTCCCCGATAATGGCATATTGGCCTTCATCGAACACATAATAATCATCTTTAATATCCCGAATACGGACCATGCCTTCGCATTTATTCTCTATGATTTCTACATAAATCCCCCATTCGGTAACCCCAGAAATCACACCTAAGAATTCTTGATCCTTGTGGTCTTCCATAAACTTAATCTGCATGTATTTTATGGAGTCTCGCTCAGCACTTGCCGCCAATACTTCCATATCAGAAGAATGCTTGCATTTTTCCTCATAGATTTCTGTTTTGGGCTGCTTCTCCTTGTCTAAATACTTTTGTAGAAGTCTATGTACCATTACATCAGGATAACGTCGTATAGGGGACGTAAAATGCGTATAGTACTCAAATCCCAAACCATAGTGACCAATGTTTTCCGTAGTATAAATGGCTTTGCTCATACTTCGAATGGTCAAGGTGTCCACTAGATTCTGTTCTTTCTTCCCTCTGACATCTTTTAGAAGTTGATTCAAAGAACTATTGAGACTTTTTTTATCCCTTAAGTTTATGCTGTGACCAAATCTGGATATGACTCCATTTAGTGCCAGTAATTTTTCTTCATCCGGTTCATCATGGATTCGATACACAAAGGTTTTCTTCTGCTTTCCAATGAATTCGGCAACCTTTCTATTCGCCAACAACATAAACTCTTCAATAAGCTTATTAGCATCTTTGGCTTCTTTAAAGTAAACGCCATCAGGTTCATTGTCTTCCGTTAAATTAAAACGAACTTCTATTTTATCAAAAGAGATAGCACCTTCATCCATACGCTGTTTGCGCATAATTTTAGCCAATTCATCAAAGATCAGAATTGCATCAACCACATCAGCAGCTACAGAATATGAACCATTTCGAATAGAAATATCTTCTGGGATAGTATCTAATTTCGTTTCAATTATATGTTGTGCTTCTTCGTATGCAAAGCGCTCGTTAGAATTGATGACCGTTCGTCCAAACCATTGATTAACTACATTGGCTTTGCCATCCATTTCGAATATGGCCGAGAAGGTATATTTCTCTTCATTTGGCCGTAACGAACATGCTCTATTGGAAAGAATTTCTGGCAACATAGGCACCACCCTATCCACCAAATAAACGGAAGTTGCCCGCTCATAGGCTTCATCATCCAAAATGGTTTTGGGTTCTAAATAGTGGGATACCTCCGCAATGTGGATTCCTATTTCATAATTTCCATTATCTAGTTTTAGAAAAGATAGCGCAGCATCAAAATCCTTGGCATCTTTTGGGTCAATGGTAAAGGTCAACACCTCTCGCATATCCATTCGTTTCGCAATTTCCTCTGCTTTTATAGAAGTATCCAATTGGTTGGCATACTGCTCCACTTCATAAGGAAATTCATAGGGCAGACCATATTCTGCCAGTATCGCATGAATCTCAGTTTGATGTTCCCCGGGTTTACCTAAAACTTCCGTAACCACCCCAAAAGGAGAATCTGCATCTGGGGGCCAATTTTCCAAATTCACCAATACCTTGTCGCCATCTTCTGCTTTTTTCAGCTTTTCGATGGGAATAAAAATATCCGTATACATTTTTGGGTCTGTGGGCCGAACGAAAGCAAAAGTTTTCTGTTTATCTACAATACCTACGTAGCTTTTCTTTTTACGTTCCAACACTTTGGAAATCTCTCCTTCTGGTTTCTTTCCATTACGCTTGGGTTTTAGAAAAACTTCAACGGTATCTCCATGAAGCGCTTTATTTAATCGAGAGAAAGGAACAAAAATATCATCCTCCAAATCCTCGACCATTACATA
>NZ_CAKZYF010000009.1 GCF_937884665.1 uncultured Allomuricauda sp.
TTTTTTTGGGTAAAAATATAACCAAATATTAACCTTTTTGTGTAGAGCGAAGAATCTGTTTAATGTTAAAACTGAAGCATTTTTTTGACTTTTATTTGGATGCCAGTATTCACGTAGGTTTTGCTGTGGGGTCCTTGGTTTGGATTTCTTGCCTTTTGTTAAACATTATGGTTTCCAATGCCTTGCTGTTGTTTACATTTTTTGGGACAATCGTCTGCTACAACTTCATAAAATACGGGGTTGAAGCAAAAAAATACCTCATTGTCTCAAAAAGCTACCATAGAAAAATCCAGTTGTTCAGCTTTTTCAGTTTTTTATTGGCTCTTTTTTTCTTGTCACAGCTCGGAACGGAAGTCTGGACCGCTGTCTTTGGACTTAGTGTTCTTTCCTTGGTCTATGCGCTACCTTTTCTGCCCAATGCGCGAAACTTGAGGAGTCTTGCCGGATTTAAAATTTACATTGTTGGGCTGGTGTGGACAGGGATTACCGTAGTATTGCCCATCTTGCAGGTTCAGAGGAGCTTGGATTGGGATATTGGGGTTTTTCTTGTTCAACGGTTTGTTCTCATTATTTTGTTGATGCTACCCTTTGAAATCAGGGATATGCAATCCGATTATCCTGGATTAAGGACCGTCCCCCAAGTATTGGGTCTGCAGCGCACTAAAATTTTGGGATTTTTTCTAATATTGGTCTTTTGGATACTGACCTTTTTGAGAGATTCAATTTCGGTAATGGAAATTACCGCTCGAACACTATTGAGCCTGGTACTGCTGTTGGTTTTTTTAGGTATAAAACAGAATCAGCCCAAATACTTGGCTTCTTTTTGGATTGAAGCGATACCCATGTTCTGGATGATTTCAATATTTGTTGTAAGGGAATTGGGCTAAAGATGCTTTTTTAGCTTTTTCTTCATATCGTCTTTGTCATCTTCCGACAGCGTATCTAAACCGGCGCGTTCACATAGTGAAGTTAGCTTCTTGTTCTTTGAAGAAAACTCCGCACATTCTTTGCTGAAGAGTAAATACACATTCAGTTGCACCAGTTCCCACCAGGTTGCTTCTCCATATTGACTTTTGGTGCAAATCTGTTTTGCCTTTTCGAGAGATATTTTCATACGTCTAAAACCATGTTTGATTCATACAACCCATGAGTGCTGTGCGAGCTCTGTGGATCATGACCCATAAATTCGACGGATTAATTCCCAATTCATTACAAATATCTTCAGTGCTCATTCCTTGAATGGTCTTCATCTTAAAAACTAAAGATTGCTTTTTGGGCAATTTGGAAATGCAATCTTCAATGGCAAGACCCAATTCTTCGTTTTCAATGGTATTGTCCCCGTCTTTACTGAAAGGGTCGGCAACTTGTTCTTCAAGCCAATCTCCTTCTGATTCTGAAGAAGTATTGTAATTGATACGAACTTCGGCCTTTCCTTTGTTGGAGTTGATTTTACGGTAGTGGTCGATTACTTTTCTTTTTAAGATAGCAATGAGCCATGTACGTTCAGCGGCATCTCCCTTGTAATTTTTGGCCGATTTCAACCCAGCAAAAAAGGTCTCTTGTACTAAATCTTTTGCGATTTCTGCATCGCTGACCCTTGCGATGGCGTAATTAAAGAGGTAGTCTGCATATAAATCTACCCAGTGGTCGGGATTGAGTTTGTAAGCTGCCATAGTTCCAAGTATCAAATGTAACTGATTTTAGTCAATGATTTTGTGTATTGTGCACTACAAACGACTTTAAAAAGTATCACGAAATGTTCATGGAACGAATTTTTAGCTATTTGTTAAGATTTTGACATCATCACTATTCCCTACTGGATTTTTGTGCAGTGCAATCTTCCAACAAGCGTATTCATTTGGAACAAGTGATCAGATAGTATCCAAAACTGCGTGTATGTAATCCCGATAACAACGCGTAGAACGAGCCTTTCAAGTTGTGCAAACTCTCCCTTTTCAAAATTCTGTTTTCGCGAAGTTTTTTAAATACAAAACCAATTATGGCGAAGGGAACATGAAGCACGGATGGAGCGACCCTAAAAGATACATCTTCGGTTTTTACCTCTTGGAAACCTACTTTTTTTAGGTCCCGCACCACTTTTTTTAGGTGCCCAAGTCTTGGTAAACCCCAATGTTCGCAGAGTTTTTTGTACGAGACGGAACTGCTATAGGAAAGTGTTTCTGGCCCTTTTTTTAAAAAAGCATCGGCAATGACCAACTTGCCGCCTGGTTTTAAGATGCGATGTGCTTCCGCAAACGCAGTCTTTGTGTGCCCTGAATGACAAAAACTCTCTATCGCTATGGCTCCATCAACTGAATCTGGAGCGAAAGAGGTCTTATTGTAATCCTGTTTTAGAATCACTCCCTTTAGTGACTTTAGGAGTCCATTTCCCTCTTTTACTTGAAACTCTGATAATGTGACCCCCAGGGCGGAAAGATATTGGTTTTTGGCCAAGGCATATCGAATAGTGCCTCCCATACCGCAACCTAAGTCCACGAGAATTGCTGGTTTCTCAGCCAAATCCAACCGGTTTACAACCTGTTTGTTCATTTCATTGAGCATTTCATCTCTTTTGAAAGGGTTTGTTCTAAAGAGATTAAAGTAACCGAAGTGCATGTTAAAATCCTTGCTCCAGAATTCATAGTCTTCTGTGGCCTCATTGTAAAAATTGATAATTTCTACGGATTCTTTTGTTTTTTCTCTGATAGGATTATACTGTTTTTCAAAAACGAATTCTTTCATAACGGTAACTTTAGGAAATTGAGTAATTCATACAATTGTTCATCAACAACCAAGAAAAAACCAGTGCAAATAGGAAGAACAAGGCATTCATAAAATAGCTTCCCACTTTAAATAAAGGTTTTTGAGGTATAGTGTACATAGGATAATAGGCAATCTGTGTGGCTACCTTACCTATCCAATAAGCCGCGATCAAACCGGTTAAGGCGATCGCCAGTCGCGTACCATTTTGTAATTCATTGGCCAAAATGATGGCGATACAACCAAAGGAAAAATTTAGACCTTGAATGTATCTTCCGTAGGTTTTGGCAATTTCTTGATTTAGTGGTTTGAGTTGTTTTACGTCGTTGTACCAGTCAAATACGCTGTGCCTGATGTAGGGATATATGAGTGCTGTGAAAATTTGACCGATTCCTCCCAAAATAATAAGCCAATTTGGTGTTTCGTGGTACATATTGTAGTTTTTAAAGTTTCAGAAATAATTGAAATAATAGATCAAAAAAATTACTTTACCAATTTTAGTAGGGTACTGTTCACCCAGTTTTGTTTGTGATGAATCGCTTTATCGAGCAAACTATCCACTGTTTGGGCCAAATCGTATAAGGCCTTTGTCTGATGGATAAGTTCCTTGGTTTTTTCGGTTCCATCGCTCTTAATCGAACTGATTTCCCGCAGTGTTTTTATAACTGGTTTGATTTCCCTTCTGCTTCGTTCTTTTGCGATAATTCTCGCCAGTTCCTGCACGTCCTTTTCTGTGGAAAAATACTCTTTACGTTCCCCGACTTTCAGTTCTTTTTTAACAATGCCCCAATCAATTAATTGACGCACATTCATACTCGTATTGCCCCTCGATATTTGAAGTTCTTGCATTATCTCTTCGGTAGTCAAGGGTTTTGTTGAAATAAAAAGTAAGGCTTGGATTTGTGCCATGGCCTTGTTGATGCCCCATAAAGTACCCAAACTGCCCCAAGTGCTTATAAACTCATCCTTAGCTTCTTGATATTTCATACCATAAAGATAAGAATATTTTTAAACTTTCAATAATTTTTGAAAATTATAGAATCATTGGGCTGTTCGTTTGCTTAGTCCTGCTCGTTCCAACAAAGGTTCAATCCTAGGTTCTGCTCCACGAAATCGCTTGTATAAGGTCATGGGGTCTTCAGTACCCCCTTTGGAGAGTACATTATCCTTGAACTTCTCTGCTACTTTTTTATCGAAAATACCGTATTCTTTAAAATAAGCAAATGCGTCTGCATCCAAGACCTCAGCCCATTTGTAACTGTAATATCCTGAGGAATACCCCCCTTGAAAAATATGGGCAAATGCGGTACTCATACAGGTTTGTGGGATTTCCGGGAACAATCTGGTGGATTTGAAGGCGTGGGTCTCATAGTCCTTCACGGTATCGATATCTGAAGGGTCGTTACCGTGCCAAGCCATGTCCAAAAGGGCAAAACCCAATTGTCGCATTGTGGCCATCCCTTGCTGAAATGTAGCCGATGCCTTAATTTTTTCGACCAATTCCATAGGAATCAATTCACCGGTTTCATAGTGGTGTGCAAAAAGGGATAGTGATTCCTGTTCATAACAACAATTTTCCATAATCTGACTGGGCAGTTCCACGAAATCCCAATACACGGATGTTCCCGATAAGCTCGGATAGTTCGTATTGGCCAGCATGCCATGCAGTGCATGTCCAAATTCGTGGAACAGTGTGGTCACTTCATTGAAGGTCAATAAAGAGGGCTTTGTTTCGGTCGGTTTGGTGAAGTTACACACATTGGAGATATGGGGCCTACTGTTTTTTCCGTCCCGAATGTATTGTGCTTTGTAGGAGGTCATCCAAGCTCCGCCCCTTTTTCCAGGTCTGGGATGAAAATCGGCATAAAATAGAGACACCAAATGATTTGACCTATCATAAACTTCATAGGTTTTTACCTCTTCGTGATATTTTTCAATTTCGTGCACCTCTTTAAAATGTAGACCAAAAAGTTTTTCAGCTACTTTAAAAACGCCAGCTATTACGTTTTCCAATTTGAAATACGGTTTCAGTTTTTCGTCGTCCAGACTGAACCGTTCCTGTTTCAATTTTTCCGAATAATAGGCGCTGTCCCAACTTTCCAGCTGGTCCACACCATCCGTTTTCTTTGCAAATCGGGACAGTTCTTCAAATTCTTCTTGTGCCGCAGGTTTGGCTTTTTCCAGTAATTCGTCCAAAAAGTCGATTACCCTTTGAGGTGTTTCAGCCATCCTTTCTTCCAGAACAAAATGGGCATGGGTATCATAACCTAATAAACGGGCTCTTTCGTGTCTTAGCTTGACAATTTTTAAAACATTTTCCTGATTGTCCAACTCATCTTTATGAAATCCTTTGCTTCCAAAAGCGATGGACAGTTCTTTTCTAAGTTCTCGATTTTCTGCATATTTCATGAAAGGGATATAGCTGGGATAATCCAAAGTGATAAGCCAACCCTCCCGGCCTTTGGATTTGGCCAACTGAGCAGCTGCTTCCTTGACACCTTCGGGAAGCCCGCTGAGCTGATCCTCCTCGGTCAATAACATCTCAAATTTGTTGGTCTCTGCCAGAACATTTTCCCCAAACTTAAGGTTGAGCTGTGCCAATTTTTTGTCAATTTCGCGTAGCCTACTTTTATCTTCTTCATTTAGGTTGGCACCATTGCGACTAAAGCTTTTGTAGCGTTTGTTCAGCAGCGTCTTCTGTTCTTCTGAAAGTTGGAGGCCTTCCCGCTGTTCAAAAACGGTTTTAATGCGTTGGAACAAGGCTTCGTTCAAAATAATATCATTGCTGAACTCGGACAACAAGGGTGAAACCTCTTGGGCTATCTTTTGGATTTCGTCATTGGTTTCCGCTGAGTTCAGATTGAAAAACAGACTGGAAATACGGTCCAAATGCTGTCCAGCAAAATCCAAAGCCACCAAAGTATTCTCAAAAGTGGGCGGTTCTGGATTTTCGCTGATACTTTTGATTTCCTCTTTTGCGTCTTTCAGGGCTTTAAGAAACGCTGGTTTAAAATGATCGTTTTTGATTTGCTCAAAGGGGGCCGTCCCAAAAGGGATCAGTAAAGGATTGTTCATACTAACTATCTAGGTAAAGAGTTCACAACCGATAATGAACTTGTGTTTTAGTTTTTGTTTTTGATGTCTTTAGCGCCCTGGATTACTTTCTCTTTGAGACCCTCTTTGTACAGTTTGATTTTATCTAGGACACAGGTATCGGAAGCACCGATGATCTGCGCCGCAAGGATTCCTGCATTTTTGGCGCCATTCAAAGCTACCGTGGCCACTGGGACACCTCCCGGCATCTGCAGAATGGACAGGACCGAATCCCAACCATCAATGGAATTACTGCTCTTTATGGGAACACCAATAACTGGGAGAGGGGATAGTGAAGCTACCATTCCTGGTAAATGTGCCGCTCCTCCCGCACCGGCAATGATGACAGAATAACCGTTCTGATGTGCCTTTTTTGCAAACTCATAGAGTTTTTCGGGGGTTCTGTGTGCCGATACAATGTCCATATCTACAGGAATATCGAAACCTTTTAAAACATCCACGGCCTCTTGCATGACGGGTAGGTCGCTGGTGCTGCCCATGATCACGGCTACTTTGCTCATTTCTTATTGACTTATAACTTTAATCATTTTCTTTACTTTCTGGGCCATGGCCCTGGCTTTGGCCATATCTTGGTCCACAATGGTCACATGTCCCATTTTTCGAAAAGGACGGGTCTGTTTTTTACCATAAATATGTGGGGAAACCCCATCCATTTCCAAAATTTGGTCCATATTTTCATAAACCACGTTCCCGGTATATCCTTCAGCACCGACCAAATTCACCATAACCCCGGCCACTTTACTATCAGTTTTTCCTAAGGGTAGACCCAGAATGGCCCTAATATGTTGTTCAAATTGATTGGTAAAACTAGCTTCAATACTATAATGGCCGCTATTGTGGGGTCTTGGGGCCACTTCATTGACCAAAATGTCATCGTCTTGGGTTTGGAACAATTCAACGGCCAACAGCCCTACATGTTCCATTTTTTTAGATACTTTCTGTGCGATATGGATGGCTTTTTCCGCGATCCTAGCATCAATTCGCGCAGGACATAATACGTATTCCACTTGATTGGCTTCGGGGTGAAATTCCATTTCCACCACTGGATAAGTTTGGGTTTTTCCGTCCGAATTC
Organism: uncultured Allomuricauda sp.; assembly: GCF_937884665.1. Lineage (GTDB taxonomy): Bacteria > Bacteroidota > Bacteroidia > Flavobacteriales > Flavobacteriaceae > Flagellimonas. The sequence continues at coordinate 6,949 of NZ_CAKZYF010000009.1, forward strand.
CTTGCGACGATGACCGCTAATTCGTTTTTAAAATCAACAAGTTGCTCTGCGATACATTCCACATTGGGCAAACTCTTTAAATCACGGACTTGTCTTACGATTTTCACCCCCTGTCCATCATAGCCAAATCGGGCGCTTTTCCACACGAAAGGAAGTTTGGTTCCGCCATTGGCAATACTATCTTCGATTTCAGAAGTATACGCGAACCGGGTAAAGGGCGAGGTTGGGATATCGTTATCTACATAAAACAGTTTCTGTTTTGCCTTGTTTTGAACAACCCCGAGGGTTTTGTGGGATGGATATACCACTACGCCTTCCTGCTCCAATTTTTCCAGTGCGTCCACATTGACGTTTTCAATTTCCAGGGTCAATACATCGACATTTTTTCCAAAGTCGAAAACAGCATCAAAATCCATCAAGTCTCCCTGAACAAACTCGTTGCAGGCAATCTTGCAGGGGGCTTCCGCGGAAGGATCCATAACACGGGTATAAATGTCCCATTTACATGTTTCATACAGCAGCATCTTGCCCAGTTGTCCACCACCTAGAATACCGAGTTTAAAATCTGAAGAGAAAAAATTCATTGCCCTATACTTGGAATGATTGCAAAAATACGTCAATTCGTCAAAGCAATAAAAGCCCAAATCGAAAGCGCTTTTAAAATGTTATCTTTGGCAACCTGACAACAATAGGTCTTACTTTGATACGACTTCACGACAAGTACTTCAAGCCTTTTTTAAAGGAAAAACAGATTTTGGAAGCCATCGACAACATGGCGGCCCAAATAGCAAAGGATTACCAAAACAAAGTTCCTGTCTTTGTAGGAGTGCTGAACGGGGCATTTATGTTCGTATCCGATTTTTTAAAGGCCTATCCCCATCCCTGTGAAGTATCTTTTGTTCGGTTGAGCTCTTACCAAGGGCTTACCTCCACTGGCATCGTCGAAAGCCTATTGGATATTCCTGAAGATGTAGAAGGAAAAAGCGTTATAATTCTGGAAGATGTGATAGATACCGGGCGTACCCTAAAACAATTGGTGCATCTCTTTTCCAATACCAATGTTGAGGAGTTTAAAATAGCGTCACTTTTTTATAAGTCCGATGGGTATAATGGCGAATACTCCATCGATTATGTTGGTATGGAAATTCCAAATCGGTTTATCGTGGGATATGGTTTGGATTACAATGAATTGGGACGTAATTTAAAGGAAGTTTATCAATTAAATGATTCGAATATGATCAACCTAGTGCTTTTTGGAAAACCAGGAGCTGGGAAAGGGACCCAAGCTGGATTTTTAAAGGAAAAATACAATTTAAAGCACATTTCCACAGGCGATGTTTTCCGGTATAACATGAAAAATGGTACCGAATTGGGAAAACTGGCCAAATCCTATATTGACCGAGGAGACCTAGTCCCAGATGAGGTTACGATCAATATGTTAAAAGCTGAGGTGGAGAAAAATCCGGATGCAGCGGGTTTCATTTTTGATGGATTTCCCCGAACCGCTGCCCAAGCAGAAGCTTTGGATAATTTTCTAGAATCAAAAAACATGAAAGTTGATGCAACAATCGCCTTGGAAGCGGATGAGAACATACTGGTAAATAGGTTGTTGGAACGCGGCAAAGAAAGTGGACGGTCAGACGATCAGGACGAAACCAAAATTAGGAATCGTTTTGATGAATACAACGAAAAAACAGCTCCGTTGCGCTCCTATTACGAAAACCAGGAAAAGTTTCATATTGTAAATGGGATTGGCGAAGTCACTGAAATAACGGAGCGGCTGGCCAAAGTTATCGATTCGTTGGGATAACACTTTCTTTTTTAGCAACACGCTTAGAAAATGACCGAAGGTAATTTTGTGGATTATGTGAAAGTTCATGTGGCTTCGGGCAATGGAGGCAAAGGTTCTTCACACCTGCATCGTGAAAAGTATGTAGCCAAAGGGGGGCCTGATGGAGGTGATGGGGGTCGTGGTGGCCATGTTGTTGTAAAAGGGAATAAAAACCTGTGGACTTTGGTCCATTTTAAATTCAAAAAACATTTTAAGGCAGGTCACGGAGAACACGGTAGTAAAAATAGAAGTACCGGCGCGGATGGCGAAGACGTATATCTCGAAGTTCCTTTAGGAACTGTAATTCGCGATACAGAAACAAACCAAGTACTGTTCGAAATTACCACGGATGAAGAGGAAAGGATAATTTTGGAAGGTGGTAAAGGCGGGCGCGGCAATTGGCACTTTAAAAGTCCTACCAATCAAACCCCGCGGTACGCCCAACCCGGAATTTCTGGTGATGAAACCCAAGTTACGCTTGAACTTAAGGTCTTGGCCGACGTGGGTCTCGTGGGATTTCCCAATGCCGGTAAATCGACCTTATTGTCGGTAATGACTTCTGCAAAACCCAAGATTGCCGATTATGAATTCACGACCCTAAAACCAAATTTGGGCATTGTGCAACATCGTGACTTCACCAGCTTCGTGATGGCCGATATACCCGGTATCATCGAAGGAGCCGCTGAAGGCAAAGGGCTGGGGCACTACTTTCTCAGGCACATTGAGCGAAATGCCATGCTACTTTTTCTGATTCCTTCGGACAGTAAGGATATTTTTAAGGAATATAAAATTCTACTGGATGAACTGCGTCGGTATAATCCAGAACTTTTGGACAAGGATAGATTGATCGCGATATCAAAATGCGATATGTTGGACGAAGAGCTTATGAGCGAAATGAAACTTGAATTGGATAAGGATTTTCAGGATATCCCGTACCTGTTCATTTCATCCGTGGCACAAATGGGCATCCAAGAGTTGAAGGATAGTCTCTGGAAACTTTTGAACGATTAAATGCTCTTGCCCTATAATCATGCGGTTAAGATTCAGTAACTTTAAACGAAATCCTTAACGCGATGCGCTATTTTGTTTTTTTGACACTATTGGGATTTTGTGTTTCCTGTGGCTCTGTGCGGGTGGACTATGACTATGATAAATCCGTTAATTTTTCCAATTATTCAGCCTACAACTACTTTTCGGATATGGAAACAGGGCTCAGTCAATTGGACGAACGAAGACTCTTTCGGGTCTTGGACTCTACCCTCAACTTGAAAGGATATCGTTTGGCAGAGGAGCCGGATTTCTTCGTTAATATTCTGAGCAGCGAGTTTCGCAGCGCTCCAAACAATTCAGTTGGCGTTGGGGTTGGAGGTACTGGAAGGAATGTTGGTGGTGGACTTTCTGTTGGAATTCCAGTGGGAAATTCGGGACTACAGCGAATGATTCAATTTGATTTTGTGG
>NZ_CAKZYF010000010.1 GCF_937884665.1 uncultured Allomuricauda sp.
TTAACATTGTTAATGTTGCTTTCATTTTTCTAAACCACAGTCGTTTTGAGAACTACTATTTCTCGCTACGTTATAAAGTGACTATAAAAAACAAAAATTGTATCGGTACCAAAGTGCGCTTGTTTCATAATGCACGACAACAAATACAGGAGGTTTCGCTGAGCAGGGGATTTCAATCTTCGGTAGCCCCCAAGCTCCATTTTGGTCTCGGCCAAGCGAAAACCATTGATAGCCTAATCGTAACGTGGCCCGACCGAAAAAAGCAAAAATTTACAAATATTACAGCCAACAGCACTTTAGTACTTGAGTATAGTGCGGCAAAAAATAACATCGAAAAGCGTCATCCTACCGATTATCTGTTTCAAAGTTACACCGATACTTTGGCCCTTTACAAACACAAGGAAAATACGTATGACGATTTTAAGAGTGAAGTCCTTTTACCCCACAAAACCTCGCAGTTTGGTCCTGGTTTGGCAGTCGGGGATTTGAACGGCGATGGTCTGGATGATTTTTACATAGGAGCGGCCTCAAAGTATCCCGGAGGGATGTTTTTCCAAAAATCAGACGGCTCATTTGAACAGCAAAAACTGAAAATTCTATTGGAAGACCGCATGTACGAGGATATCGGATCGCTTATTTTTGATGCGGACAATGATGGTGACAATGACCTCTACATTGTAAGTGGTGGCAACGAATTTGGACCCAGTTCGTCCATGTTGAAAGATAGGTTGTACATCAATCAAGGAAATGGGAATTTTATAAAAAGTACCCGTGCACTTCCTCCAATATCGGAAAGTGGCAGCAGAGTATATGCCAGTGATTTTGATAAAGACGGAGATCAAGATTTATTTGTGGGCGGAAGACTCATTCCCGGCAATTATCCCTACCCCGCTTCAAGTTATATATTGGAAAATGTAAGTTCTTCCGGCCGTATACAGTTTATCAATGCCACGGAAAGACTTGCCCCAAGTTTTCGTCAAATGGGTCTTGTAACCTCTGCTCAATGGATGGATTATGATAATGACGGATGGCAGGACCTGGCCATCACCGGCGAATGGATGAAACTTCGCATTTTTAAGAACAATAAAGGTATTGGATTCACAGAAGCTACGGAAACACTAGGACTTGAAGCTACCCGAGGTTGGTGGTTTGGCCTAAATGCCGATGATATTGATGGTGATGGTGATATGGACCTTATCGCCGGAAACCTTGGTGAAAACTATAAATACCAAGCCTCAGGAAGCGAAACCTTTGATGTTTTTCTGAATGATTTTGACGGAAATAGAACCAACGATATTGTGCTAAGTTATTATAATGAAGGTGAACAGTATCCGGTGAGGGGTAGAGAATGCTCCTCACAGCAAATGCCGTCCATTAAGAAAAAGTTTAAAAATTATGATGCGTTTTCAAAGGCCACTTTGTTGGATGTTTACGATGAAAAGAAACTCGAGAATAGTATCCATTATCAGATATCCTCCTTTAAAAGTGCCATTTTCCTCAATGAAGGGGGCAAATTTATCCGAAAGGATTTGCCTCTGGAAGCGCAAATTGCACCGAGTAACCAAATTCTTGTCGCTGATTTTGATTCGGATGGTGTGAAGGATATTGTCCTTGGGGGAAATCTTTATGCATCAGAAGTGGAAACCCCAAGGGCGGATGCAGGCCACGGCACTTTTTTGAAAGGCATGGACAACAACGCGTTCAAAATACTTCCTCCAACGCAAACAGGGCTTTTCATGGATGGCGATGTTAAGGATTTTGCTATTATAAATGTACAGGGCAGGTCCTATATTCTCGTAGCAAAGAACAAGGATTTCCTAAAGTTTATCAGTATACAGAACAGCTTGGTGCCTTAACAACCAAAGGCAGTGATCACCGCCTTAAGGATGAGAAGTTCAATTGTTCGCTTCCACAATAATATCCGCAATGTTTCCGAAGGGCCAGGTCAGGGTCTGACGATTGAAAATAGCAAGGCCATCATTGGAAATACCGCTATTTCCATTATCCCACCAGACGCTCGCAAATCCTCTTTCCGCAGCCGCTTGAGCATAAAAAGTAGCATGAGCAATGCGGTCATCTAGATTGCTTTGGTTACCAGAAGCCCATTCTCCTAATACAACCGCTTTTCCGTTGTCCGTGAACTTTGCTTTTATCCTATCCATCTCAGCCTCCAATTGCGCTTTGTCCTCATCGGTGCCCCAAGTGCTATCGGTACCTTCTAAGGTAAATGGAAAAGGAAAATAAGAATGTAATGAAACGATGGTTCGCGGGTCATTATTTGGAATTATGAGTGCATCCATCGCTAACGGTATCGTGCTTGCTGCATAGGTGGAAATCATGATTTGTCTGGAGCTATTGTTCCCGCCGGTAGCTCGAATGGCATCCAAACTTACCTGATGGTATTGATTGACCATATCCCTTCCCTCATCGGTGCCCCCTGTCCATTCTTCCGGGGTACCTTCATAACGGGGTTCATTTAGCGTTTCAAAAATGACAAAATCACTGTATTTTTTAAATCTATCGGCAACTTGGGTCCACAACTTGGAAAGTCGGTCTTTTACTTCATCGCCTTTCTCATAGGTAGGAATTATCCAGGGGTCATCGTGGTGGACATTGATAATGACATACATATTGTTGGCCCTGCCATAGTTGACCACTTCCTCTACCCGATCCAACCAACTTTCTTCTATAGTGTAGTTAGGGGCGGGACCTTGATGGAAACGCCAGGTGGCCGGTACGCGTAGGGTATTGAATCCGCGATGCGCAATTTCATCTATCATGGCCTGGGTAGTAACAGGATTGCCCCAAAACGTTTCATCAGGACCTTCTACATCTAAACTGTTTCCCAAATTCCAACCGGTTTTCATTTCTGCTACAACCTCAATGGAAGAAAGATTCCGCATAACACCATCGTCAAATGCACTGGCCGCATCATCTCCGTCAGCGGGGGGTTGTACCATAGGTTCGTCTTGTACCGTTTCTTCATTCGGCACAATAGTAATACTGCCGGATTCCGAGCCACAAGAGTATATAAAAACTAAAAAAATAAAGAATAGCAAGTGTTTCATTTTAGGGCGCAATTTTCATCAAAATTAGCCAAACTACCCTAGAGATTTTAATGATATTGATGCAAAAGCTGATAGAAATGTCGCATGGACGAGCAACAATAAAAATGAAAAGCGAATTCTAGCTTCATCGCCCAATTCTGTTCAGGCGTTTTGTTCCCTGAAAATCGAACGCACTGTATGCTATCCAACATAAATTTATGGAGCACCTTTAAAACAGGGACAAAGGAAGATGTAAAGCGATGTGTCTGGAAACTA
>NZ_CAKZYF010000011.1 GCF_937884665.1 uncultured Allomuricauda sp.
AAGGTCGTTCCCACGTTGCCTCATATTGTCCTTCCTCACCAGACATTCAAATATAGTAATTTCTTAAATCTGTAGTACATCGATATCTTATAAGATTTTCCTTATGAGTACGTTAATCTTATAATGGCTAACAAAAGACCAAATACTTCCACGGTCAACAAGGTCCGAACCAAATTGAAATCCGAAGGTAAATTGGATGTTTCAACAATGACTGGTATCAAAATTGCACTTGAAGAGAAAAGAGCTAAAATGGAAAGAAATAAGTTGATTACCACTCTTTTCAGGTCCGAAAAGAAAAGAGAGCTAGATGAAACCATCAGTGCGCTTACCTATCTTTTGGAGAATGAAATCATTCAAGATTAAAACGCAGCTCACCGCCGTCCAATCCCGTGTGAATGAATCCATTTATATGAAAAAAGGGGAACGGTTGGGCAAGCTGCATTGTCTTAATACCTTCATATTGGTTGTGGATGAGATGCATTTTGAGCACGGGGACAATCTAAGAAGATGTGAATTGCTGACCAAGTAATTTTCCTACAATTCGTCAAGATGTAACGTCTTATTTTTTGATTAAAAATAGGATTGTAGAAATTGAATATTGTAATTATTTAAAGGCAGCGCCTTTACTCAAAAAATAGGAGCAAAGCGACATCCGTATTTGTCCCAATTTCTTACCTATGGTCCGCTAGGGCCATTGATATAAAACAACCTACTCGCCCGTGGATCCAGACCAATTTTTTAGCGTGCCGGGAGCAAAGCGCAAAAAAAATTGGGCTTGGGGGCGAAAACATACCTATTAAAATAAAGTGCAGTTCATCGAATATTTAGTGGATGTTAGAATGAGTGTGGACTAAAAATTTAGTTTAGATAGTGAAGAGAATGTAATGAGCAAGAAGGCATCGGGCATTCCCGATACTATAAATGAAAATCAATACATTACATTCATTTTTTGTAACATTAACATATATATTTAGCTTGCAACACCTATAAATAGTAGATTTAACACGTATATGGAAAGTGAAATAACCACAATTAGAGTGGAAAAAAATACCAAAGAGGATTTTCTATCTCTGCAACGGAAACACCGCTACAAGAATGCTACAATTTTACTTCAGGACATGGTTAGTTTTTTCCTGAGCAACGATATTACGCCGAGGCAAAAGGAGTCCGTACAACAGTTCATTAAACTTTTCCGCGAATCACTTTTCAAAAAATTGGGAGCGTTTGAACGGGATTATTTCAAACCCCATTATCAGGATTTCAATGCTGTATCCGGATTCATAAAAGAGCAGTTTGAAGTAACGCAAAAGATGGTTGCCGATTATGGTTCAAAATCTGTAGTTGCTACAAAAAAAGAGTCGGGAAATAAATCGATTAAAGCTAACGTAAAGGACGTGGAAAATACCGCAATCAAAATTGAGGCAGTGGAATATGTCCTTGAAAACTTTGAGAAGAAATTCAAGAAACAAGGTGACAGTATTACCATGAACGAAGCGCATTATACGCAAATGAAATTGAGTTTAAAAAACATACTTAGCAAATAGAATGATTGTCAGGGTCCATACATCCAATCTCCCTAAAGGGAACAATAAAGGTTCCTCGGAGAAATTATTCGATTACCTATCCAAAGAGGACCAGGTGAAGGATCATTTTGACAAAACCGGTTTTTTCAACTATGAAGGAGAGGGGTATAGAACGTCTGATGCAATTCGGACCATAGATGGCTATAAAGGTAAGTTGGGAAAAAGCGAGAGTAAGTTTTTTATGTTGACCATTAATCCTAGTGAACGGGAACTACGTCATATTATGCCCATTGGGTCCACCGATATAAAAAGCCTGCAAGGGCAACAGTTGGAGTCTTATGAAAGAGCACTCCAGGAATATACCAAAAGAGTGATGGACAATTACGCAAATTCTTTTGATAGAGGAGTTGACGGAAAAGACCTGGTGTTTTTTGCCAAAATTGAGCATGAAAGACAATATAAAGGTGATGAAGCGAAAAAATTAGGGGTTGAAAGAGGAACAAATAAACCTGGTTTGCAATCCCATATTCATGTCGTTGTGCATCGATACAATAAGGACCAAACCATGAAGCTTTCTCCACTTGGAAAGAAGAAGGCCACTGGTAAAAATACCGTGCTCAGAGGTGAATCTGTGAAATCCGGATTCAATCATATGGACTTCCGTGAGCGTAACGAAGAAAGCTTTGATAAGATGTTTGGCTATGCAAGGAAACAGGAAGAGACCATAAACTTTCATGTTGAAAGGAGGCAACGTTCCTTTTCGTCGGCGAATTTGGATAGAGCGAATGATTTGATGCTCAACTCTCAATTTAGTCCGTTATCAACACCGGTCAATGAACTTAGGAAACAGGATATCGATTATATAGTGACAAAAGAGCTCAAGGCGATGAACCCTATTGCATACGCATTAAAGGAGCAATACAAGGAACTAAAGAAAGGTCTTATGTATGGATATGATTAGGAGCTATGCGATATTAGGTTTTGTTTTTCTGGTTACGGCCATGCTCTTGTACGTAGTTTTTTCAACGAAGCGAAAAGTGGGGATTATTCTCACTCTAATAGGTGTTGGCCTGTTGTACACGGGGCTATACATATACTTTTCACCACTTTGGTTGTGGGTATTGTTGGGAGCAATCTTGATTACCGTTCCTTTTTACCCTTTGGGAAATAATTCAAGTAAGAAAAATTCACATCCTTATACAATCGTTTTAAAACATAAAAAAGGGGCAATAGAATTTTATAATCCATTCCTTGGATTCCTGGTTTATGGAGGTGCCGGTTCTGGTAAGACAGTGAGCCTTGGCAAACCCCTTTTATCAGAGTTTATGCGTTTGGGCTTTGTGTTTTTTATTTACGATGCCAAGGACAATGATTATACCAAGACTGCATTTTGGTTGAAGGAGAAATTGGGGTATCCCCATCCAATTTATAATATCGATATCGTTAATCTATCTCACGGTTATCAATTCAATCTTTTTGCACCACATCTATTTGATAATGAAAGTGAAGTTGAGGAAATGTCAACTGTGTTGTTCAAAGTACTGGCCAAAAAGGTAGAATTAAACGAATGGGACGATAAAGCCAGAGGTGTTTTGAACGCTGCTGCGTTTTACATTTTCAAATACCATAAAGAGCATTTCACCGTACCCCACATCCTGAACCTGGCCACACAAACCGATGGAGAGGATTTGATAGAACTTTTTGAAGGCGATCCAACCTGTAAGAGTTATGCAAAAGCTTTCATCGGTGCTAAAGGGTCTCCAGCTACATTGAGTTCAATTGTATCGACCCTGGCGGGTGTTATTGGGGCTTTTGCCGCCAACAAGCGCATTTGCTATGTGCTGAACGGAAACGATTTTGATTTTTATCTAAACGATCCCGAGAATCCGAAATCTGTTGCTATTACCAATAATTTCAAGTTGAGAGAACAAATAAGCCCACTGGTGGTTTTGATGTTCGTTATGGCTATGAAACGAATCAATTTAGGGAACACAGTTCCCATGGTGGGCTTTCTGGATGAAGGAACGACTTTCAAAATAGAGAACCTGGAGGCCTACCCAAGTGAAATGCGAGAATATCTTTTTGCAATGGTCATTCTTACACAGAATCCGGGTAAAATAGAAAAGTTGTACGGAAAACATGACCGGTCAAGCTTGGAATCCAATGTCCAAAACCATTTTTACGGAAGGACCAAAGACCTGGAGGCTGCAAAGCATTTTACCCAAATGTTCGCGACCATTGATAAGGAACGTAGATCGGTCACCACCAGAACCAATTCTGAAGGGGCCAGTACAACGAGGAGCATTGAGGAAAAGGCAAGGTACAAACCTGAATTTTTTAAGGATCTCAAGCCAGGGGAGTTTGTTGGTGGTGCCGTGGAAAGCAATCTAAAGGAATTTAAGGTAAGGTTTAAGCCTTACGCTGGTTCCAAACTTGAGGAAAACCCATTCGTAAAAATGGTAACTGCTGAAGATTTGGAACGAAACTATAATTTGATAATAGAAGATGTGAGGGCCATGGCCCTACAAAAATTAAGAACATAACCTTTTAAAACACAGATATGAAAAGAAAAATTTTGATGTTGATAAGCTTCGCGACACCTTTTTTGGCACTTGCAAACGAAACTCCAAAATCGGCCATTAATACATTTTTATCAGATTGGGCGCTGCCTCTCCTTGGTCTCTTTATGGTCTCGGGGGCTGTGCATGGACTTGTTAAAAACGCTGATTTGATTCAGAATAAAAACGAGCAAGGCATGGTCCTTCAGGGATTTTTGAATGCTGGCAAGATATTGTTGTACTATCTGTTGATCATAGGGGTAATCATTGGTGTTATAGCCGCAGTCAATGGACTCTCTGGAAGTTTAAGGATTGATTAACCATGATAGAGAGAACACCCATTAAAAACACTAATGCTCCTCCTTACTTTTTAGGTATAAGGGGGAAACATTTTGTGCAGATGGTCAGTATTGGTTCTGCATTCCTGCTCTTAGGAGTATTGGGCGGCTTCACAACCTATATAATGGGTAGTTATGGGTTGACGGCGCTTTTTTGCACGGTTTCATTCTTTGGGATGGTCTTTACCTACCTATTCTTTAGAAGCACTGGTAAAACAATTCCCTTCAAGGGATTGCGCCCAATGGTCGATATGATTACACATTCAAATTTTATAAAGATTCTAAAATGATATTGAAGGGGATTGACATATATAGTATTGACCATATCCACGGGAACATCCTTTTTTCCAAGGATGGTACGGTGTCTTTTCTCTATTGGTTGCAATTACCCCCCAAATATTCATTGAGTATGCAGCAGTATGATGAGCGCTGTCATAAATTGGACCAGGCCTTCAAGAATTTTCCAATTAATTCTTTCGTACACCGTCAAGAAGTTTATCTGAAGAAACCTTATAATGGAAAAACCATACAAAGGGATTCCTATTTGGGAAGGGATGCACAAAGTTATTTTGATGGCAGGGAGTTTATGCACCACGAAAGCCTTGTATGTTACACTCTCAAGGGTTTGACTTCCCTGGAGAAATCTTATCAAAGCAATCCCTTTAGTTTTAGGGAAAGTCTTCATCGTAGGGATTTGGATACTCTGGAGCAATTTGATGGCCATATTCAAAGAAGTACGAACATTGTCAACAGTTTGCAAGGCACCGATATACGTCCTGTAAACGAAGAGGAAATTAAAACATACATACGGCAGTACCTGAACGGTTTTGAGCAAACTGGTTTCTATGATGTGGACTTTAGGGACAAAACTTATGGAGGGGAATCACATTTCCATATGCTGACCATCAATAGGTCGGAATATTTGCCTAATAAGTTGACCAATGTTAAAAAAAGTGAGATAAGCAGTTCATATCAGCCGGTTTATGAAGGTTTCATGGAAAAAATAGGGGAAACCCTGGCATGTAACCATATTGTCAACCATATAATAGAATTTGCCGGCAAACAGCATCTTATTACGGAGATTGAGGCAGCAAGGAAAGAATACGGGAATTTCCGAAAGCAAAACGAAACCTTTGATAAACGCTACAGGGATCTGGCCAAAATATTTGACCATTTGAACGATACCGATGATGATCTGGTATTACTTCACTTAAATATCCTATTGTTTGACAAGGATAAAAATGTACTTGAAAAACAGGTGAAGGAATTGAAATCCCGGTTGGACGTGCTCCAGGTAAGTTATTACGAGCCCAAAAAGGAAATGCTCCAAAATGTTTTTCTAGGAAGCGTTTTTGGTAGGGAGAAACTTCTACATAGGGACTTCTTCTTTCTCTCCGATTTGTTACAGGCACAGCTCTTGTCCATCCACACATCCATATCTGTGGACGATTCAAAAGGTATATATTTCAATAATAGGACCGACCAAAGGCCATTGCGCCGAAAACTGTGGTTTGAGGATGATGCACGAAACGGACTTATAGCGGCTGCTACCGGGGGTGGGAAATCCGTGTTAGGACTTACCATTATGACACAGTTCCTGGAGGAAGGAATCAATGTTGTTGTTGCAGAGTTTGGACGTTCTTTTGAGTTTATCACTCACCTTTATCCCGACATTTCAAAACATATCCGGTTAAAGGCCGACACCCCTCTGGGCATCAACCCTTTTCAAATCAATGAGGGGGAGGGAGTAAGTCTTGAAAAGAAAGGTTTACTTGCTCAAATCGTGATGAAAACCTGGCGCGTACCGGAGTACATGACCAACTCACACTTTATCGTATCCCTGGAGCGAATCATCGACCACTATTATGAGGAAACGGAATCTGGCCATGGGTATGAGCACTTTTACAATTTCGTATGTGATGGCGGTGAACGCATGCTGTACGCACTTGATGTTGAATCCGAATATTTTGACCTGAAATCCTTTAAACACAATTGCAAGCAGTTCATTAAGGGAGGAAAGTACGAGAACGTTTTTGCATTGCAGGATTCAGGGATATCGGATGTCATACGGGAGAAACAATTAGTAGTTTTTGAGATGACGGAAATTGCCAAGGATCCTTTTTTGGTAACCTTGTTTTTGCTCGTACTCCAGGAGACCATCGATACTAATATTCTAGCGGACCGGAGCAAAAAGGGTTTGCTCATCTTTGACGAGTTTTCAGAGACTGCTGACATACGTGATATGTACACCGGTGAGGAAGTCATCCAGACGGTATCCGTTATAAACCAAAAAATCCGAAAGGAAAATTCAGCCCTTTATATCATCATTCAGGATTTTGTGCAATTGCCCAAGAACAAATACAGTGAAAGCATCATTGCAAACACGCAATTGTTCTTTATGCTACCATCCAACAGGGATGGCTATCAGAGGGCAGCACAAACTTTATTGCTTCAAGATGATGAAAAGGCCCAACTTCAGAGCATCCATAAGAATTTCAAAGCTGAATACCCTTATGGCGAATTATGGATGAAACGCTTTGAGGAAACGGAAGTCGTACGAAATGAATTGCCCGATGCTTCGTTCTTGGCCTTTCAGACCAAAGGGGAACTTTGGGACAAGCTTAATAAGGATTTCCAAGAAACCGGAAATCTTGAACTCTCCATAGAGAAACTAAAACACTTGAGAAAATGAAGAATCGAATTTATTGCGTGATGGCCATATTGTTGTTTATCACCACTGTCCAGGGTCAGATAACCGGGCCAGTAGTAACAACCCCTGCTACTGATGCGCTTCTTACTGAAAAAGCTGCTGCGGACAAAGCAAGTTGGTTGGAACAGTTAAAGTTATCACTCGAACAGAGCAAATTGCTCCTGGATGCCAAGGAGGCCGTAGAAATTGTTAGCGGGGCCGTAGCCGGCAGCGTTCAGGTAAAACGCCTTGTGGAAAGACAGAACAAATGCCAGAAGTTGTTAGGGGATTTTGCGAAAAATATCGAAACAAACGATTACGCCAACGCAATAACCGAAAGCACTACGAGCGAAATGCTTGATATTGTTCTGGAGCTGGAGGACAATATCGTCCAGTCCACAAAGATACTATCGAGCAAGTTTTTTAAAATGGGCGATGCTGAACGACTTGATATGCTCCGTGAACTTAACAAGGAAGCTGCTGAAATCGAGGCCAAGATATATCGTCTTGACAGGAAGAACAGGAGGTATAACCGGTTGTATTCCTATTATTCAGAATTGGAGGATTAATGGGAATTGTTTTGGCAACATATCAGCGTGTAGAGGATTCCGTTTTCGACCTGACCGGAATCACCTTTGATGAAGTTGACTCCATTTTCAGGAGCCTGGAAATCGACTACGGGGTGGTAATTTACGCTTCCTTGGTGTTGGGGGCCATTGCCACAATAGTCAGGATAATCGTGCTTATAGCAAAAGTAGCCCTCCGTCCCGCAAAAGAGGGGGAAGACCCTATTACGCTAACTGATTTCTTTCAGGTTATTTTACAGAAATGGTATTTCATATTAATCATTTTGGCGGCCCCAGTGAGTTTTTCATTATTGGATGGTATACTGGCAAGTATCTTTTCAGGGGTCAATGATGCTATTGGCTATCCCGAAGGAAACATAAACAAGGCATTGGCCAAACAACTCGCGTTTTTTGCAAAGAACGAGCCAACTATATGGGATTTGAGTGTAGGGGATATAGTGGATTATACGGCCACGCTGGCCTTACAGCCTGCATTGATTTTGATTGAGCAGTGGATTTATGGTCTCGCTTTGCTATATCGTTTTGGTCTACTCGGTGTTGTCAAATTGACTTCCGGCATTGCTCTTGTGAGCCTCTTGCACCCGGAAACAAGGAACAGCTTTTTTGTATGGTTAAAGGCATTGATTATTTCGTATTTGCTCATACCGGCGTTTTTGTTCATGAACGCTTTTGTTGATGCTGTTAAAAACTTGTATATCACCGAGGATAGAATCGATTGGTTGGTACCGTTGCTCATAGTTATGATCGCGGCAAAAATCCTCTTGTTCGCCTCAAGTAAAATCATCCTCTGGAGAATAATGTAACAAATGAAAGAGTCAGATTTACATAAGGGCTATAATGAATCCGTAGCAGGGAAGCGAAACTCAAGATTGGCCATGATATTGGTCACCGTTTTCTGCGGGGTCGTTACCCTGGCTAGTTTGGTATTGTACTTCTCTTCCAATTTGGCCATTGCTGATAAGGTCAAAGTGTTCGATTCGACGGGCCGAGAGGTTCAAACTGATCTGGTCCGCAAGGAAAAATTACTCGTATCGGGAATCCAAAGGCACGTATACAATGGAATGTATTACGCCAATAGTGGAGATAGGAACAGTTTGAAGGAGAACCAGGCAAGAACTTATTTTCTAGTGGATAATGAAGATGCCCTGCGGATATTCAACCACTGGAAAAATGAAAAAGCTTATAACGACATCCTTCAGAATGGCCACATTTATAAAATCGTGGATGCAAAGGTAACCGGTGTGGATACCGCCAATGGCGAACCTTTTGCATTTACCTCTGAAGCCACATTACTTGTCAGGGACGGAACAAAAGAAGATTATTGGTTCATAACCGGTGAAGGTGACATTATATATAATACCCCTTCCTATCCCTATAACGAGTGGGGTTTTGAGATAACGAATTATACGCAGCAATACCAAAAAGTCCCAAAAGATGAATAAAGGAAATACGATGTTGTTAGCAGCGTTTGTCGGAGTCGGGCTTCTTCTGGGCATTATGGTTTCATATATGCCCATATGGGGCGATGATGATGACCAACGACAACAGCGCTCAGCAGTGCCAAGATTGGAGGAACAGCAAACGTTGACCTTGGAGGAAATGACCACGTTCGTACCGGACGATTATGAGGTCAGTGAAGAGGACATACAGGTAAATAATCCGGATTCTATCACTGCTTTTGTAAAGAGAAAGCTAGGCGATACCATAGGGCGATATGCCAACGAAGATAGCGAGGCCAATATATTGATACAAAAGGAAATAGAACGAATTGAAGCTGAAAAAATAAAAACGGCACAGAGGTCGAGCACTGCCGGAACCACTCTCAAAAAAAAGAAGTTGAGTTACGAACAAAGGCTTAAACAGGCAAAAGCGGAAATGTTGGAAGAATATCAAGGTTCAGACGAGGATATAGAGGAGTATACAGAACCTATTCGTTTTGTGGCCAAGGTATCCCCTGAAAAGGGCAAAAGAGTCGAATATGTATTGCCCGGACAACAACGGCGGATTCGTTTGACCTTAGAGGAAGATATTGTAATTGACGGCAGGCCTTATGCTCTTGGGACACGAATTTATGCTAGATTGAATATTAGGCAATCAAGGATACTGTTCAATGTAAGCAAAATTGGCAGCACACCTGTTGAATTGAAATCGTTGGATCCAAGGGATGAACTGGAGGGTATCTATTCGGAACGTGCTGGAGAATTATGGGCGGAGTTTGAGAACGAGACAATTAACAACAGTGGAAGTGCCGCAGCTCAGGATTTTGGCAGAGAATTTGGAAGTCCAACAGTGGGAAATATTGCCAGGGGATTGGTTCGCTCTTTAGCAAAGAAAAATCTTAGCGACAGCGAAAAGATCCCCTTGGACAACACTATAAAAGTTATTTTTTCAAACCAATGAGAATACTCACCGTCATAGCCATATTATTGTTGCCTTTATTGATAAAAGCACAAAATCGTGTGCCCGTTGGCAAGGACGATTTTACAATACTGGTGTTTGAGGAACCGGTTTTGGACAGCGAACCCACCAACGATGAGTTTGTGGTATTCACGGCCACAGGTAAAGGGGCGTTCAAACAGAGCAAAAAAATGCTCAAAGTAAAATTGAACAAAGTTTCAGAAGGCAAACGAGAAGCAAGCCTATTGGTGATAACCCAGAGCAGACAACGCCATGAGATTGTTCTTTATCCAGAGAAGAATCCAGAGAAGCTTATCTACTATTTCGATGCTGGAAAACCCTTGTTCAACTCAAGGACCAAAAACCGTTACGCTGTAAATGATTCGGGAGAGAATCTTTTTGAAGACCGAGAAGTACCCAAGTGGGCAGATACCTTAAGATGCAAAACAATTAACAGAAAACCGGCATGGATAGCGAGGGAAACTACAAAAAAGCAAGGTATATACTTCACTGTCAAGGGAACTTACAATGGAAAAGAAGCCATATATATACCGCTATCCATCCGAAACGAAAGCGGCCAACGTTATGACGTGAAATCTATCGCTTTTTCTAAAGTACCTAAGCTCAGGTCAAAGGGGGCAGACTCAACTGAGCCGATTGTTAATGAGGAATTTTATGTATTCCAGGAACAAAAGAAAGGTATGACAGGATCT
>NZ_CAKZYF010000012.1 GCF_937884665.1 uncultured Allomuricauda sp.
AATCAAGGTATTTCCATCCTGAACCACGTAGAAACCCACATCCGTATTGTCTTCACCACCTTCTCCTACGAGCCTGAGCCCTTTGGCTTTTTCAGATACCTCAAAATTGTTATTGGCTTTTATCAAAAGTTCATTTTTACTGTGGGTATTAACGGTAATATCTGCTTTAGATTCGATTTTTACCCAATTCACCCCACTCAAGGATTTGGTGTAACTGTCCTGTGCCCGGACCAAACTGGTCGATACGCACGCTACCAAAAGAATGATTGAATTTTTCATGATTTTCGTTTTTTGATGTTTATATGATTTTTGGTAATCCCGTTTTGATCTGTTCTTTGATAAATGGTTGGGTATCCTCTTGTTCCAAAAGGCGTTGCATGGGACCTACTGCCTTTTTCTCCTGAATCTGCACCAAAACCTGGATTATGGCAATTTGGATACTTGGGTTTTTTTCTTGTCCCAAGGCCTGAATGAGCACTTCTTTTACCTTATCCGAAGAGGTAAATCTGGAAAGGGCTTCAAATGCGGTCAATCGGACATTGTCATTTTCGTCATACAGCATTCTATTGGCCAATGCGGCTACCACGGCATCATCCGGATTCGGTATTTCCTCAATGTAGTTGACGCCCTGGATGCGCTTACTCGCGGACTGGTTCTCCATTAACGAGAGCATAACGGTCTGTTTCATACGGAGTGTCTCATTCTCCAAAGAAGCGATGTCACCATCTGTTTTTTTCTGTTGAAAAACACTTCCAATTTGAAAAGAGGTAACCAAAAGGGCGATGCTGGCGGCAATTTTGAGAACATTGGAAGCCCAGGACGATTCTTTTTTCCCTGCTCTGAGCGGAACAACCGCAGCATTTTTATTCTTTTCATTTTGGAGTACTTCCTCAAATTGGAGGCGAAGACGGTTTGATGGAACCCTTATGTCCTCTTTTTTAAAGGCTTCAAAAAGAAGCTTCATTTCTTTGAGCGCTTTTCGGGCATCTTCCGATTGGGCCAAATGGGCCTCCAACGCAATTCTATCCTTTTCGGAAATGGTGTTGTCCAAATATTCGGGCAACAACGCATCTATACGGTCTTTTTCCATGACTATAAAGTTTCCAAATACATTTGTTTTACTTTTTTCAATACTCTGCACACCTTGGTTTTTACGGCTCCCGGAGTGCTTCCCACAATTTCTGCCAAATCCTCATACTTGATTTCCTTGAACCGATTTAGGATGATCAATTCCCGATCTTCGGGATTTAATTTGTTCAGTACACTCTGCAAATGCGAATAATCTTCTTTCGCCAAGTTCTCGGACGCCACACTTTTGTATTCCAACATCTCAATATCTTCGTGATTTTGATGGTTTCTGCTGAAATGGGTGTTCAAATTGTTTCTGGCAATCGTGAACAACCAAGAAACAAAAGATCCATTTTTGTAGGTACCTCGGTATTTGATAAGCTTGTAAAAAACATCTTGTGTAAGATCTTCGCTCAACATTCGGTCCCCGGACATCTTATACAAAAAATTGAAGACGTGTTTGTGATGTCTATCAAAAAGCTCTTTCAATAAATCCAGATTTCCAGAGGCTACTTTTTGCATAATTACTTCGTCGGTCAAGGTTTCCAATTGTTGTGTTTTGTTAGTCGTTTACTCTGTATAATCAGAAATAAGGAAAAGGTTACAACGGAAATAAAAAAAATGAATTCTGAAATGGGAAAGCTGAATTTCAACGGCAGCCACAATCATTCTGTCCACAGGCTTTGGTATCTTCTTTCTTTGAACCTGTAACGGGTTTAGGAAGAAGATACCTCCAAACTAAATAACCAACGGCGACCATCAAAATGGAATAAGCCAAGATTTGTTGAAGTAACTCCATATCATTTTAAGAGTTGGAATGCAGTTAAAGCAACAAGGTACGCAAAAGCACTCATAAATAGAAGTTGTACCAAGGGCCACCTCCAGGAGTTTGTTTCCTTTTTTACAACAGCCAATGTGCTCATACACTGCATGGCGAAGGCATAAAAAAGCATTAGGGAAATACCTGAGGCTAAATTGAAGAGGGGCTTTTCTCCGGATTCATCCAACTCGCCCGCCATCCTATTTTTAATGGTCTCTTCCTGGTCGTTCCCAACGCTGTATATAGTGGCCAAAGTACCCACGAAGACCTCCCTCGCTGCAAAAGAGGTCAAAACTGCAATGCCAATTTTCCAATCGTATCCCAAAGGTTTTACTAAGGGCTCAATGCCTTTGCCGGCATAACCCATGTATGAGTGCTCCAACTTATAACTGGCTATTTCCTGTCGTTTGGCATTTTCCTCAAGGTTTCGTGTCCTGATGCGAACAGAATCCTGTATGGCCCGCTTTCCTGATACCTGGTCCCTATCGGTAGGCGACGTATGGATATTTTTCAGATATAGATCAATATTGTTTTTGATGTAATTTTTGCTGTAAGGTGTAAGCCCCTGTTTTTCTATGCGCTCCGAAACTATAGTTTCCGCGTTCCTGAAATTTTTTGAAAACCCATTAGATCCGAGAAACCAAAGGATTATGGCAAGGGCCAAAATGATTTTTCCTGCACCGATTACAAAACTTTTGGTTTTTTCAAGTACAGTATATCCAACATTTTTCAAAAGAGGTAGGCGATAGTTCGGCATCTCCGCAATGAAAAAAACACGGTTTTCCATCTTCAAAATCCGATTCAATACCATGGCTGAAAAAATAGCCATACCAAAACCAAGAAGGTAAAGTAGCATAAGGGTAAGTGCTTGATAGCTAAGTCCTAAAATAGAGTCGTCAGGGATGACCAGCGCGATAAGGATCAAATACACGGGCAACCTCGCCGAACAGGTCGTGAACGGTATCACCAAAATAGTAATCAGTCGTTCCTTCCAATTTTCTATGGTACGGGTGGCCATTACGGCAGGGATGGCACAGGCTGTTCCGGAAATTAAGGGGACCACGCTTTTTCCACTGAGCCCAAAAGGACGCATTAGTCGGTCCATAAGAAAAACCACCCGGCTCATATATCCACTTTCCTCCAATAGGGAAATAAAAAAAAACAGAAAGGCGATCTGAGGAATGAAAACAGCGATACCTCCAATCCCGGAGATGACCCCTTCCGCAAGGAGGTCTGTTAGGATGCCTGCGGGAAAATTGCTCTTTATCCAACCACTTATTTCTGAAAATTGCGCATCAATAAAATCGCTGGGATAAGAGCTCCAATCGAAAATCGCTTGAAATATCGTGAGTAAAATCATAAAAAAGAGGATGTACCCAAATACTTTATGTGTGAAGGTTTTATCCAACACGGCACGAAAGCCTTTCGCTGTCTTAAAATCGACTAGGTACGTTTCCTTTAAAGCGTTATTGATGAATTGATATCGAAGTACGGTCTCCCGATGTTGCAACTGCTTCAAATCTTTGTGGGACAGTATGGGAAGCGATGCTGGGGGTATCGCATTTTTCGTTTCTAAGGACATCTTTTGTGCGATGGCCAACCAAAGCCGATATAGATTTTCCGTTGGGAGTGCTTGCTTCAATTTTGAGAAGTATTCGGGGGCGATTTTTGAAATGACCGTAGTTGGCCCCGCAGATAGGTTGTGATAGTTGGCGATAAGCTCTTTTAGGTGTAGGATTCCACTTCCTTTTCGCGTACTGACCAAGGCAATTTTCGTATCCAATTTCTTTTCAAGAGCATCCACATTGAGCGAAATCCCTTTTTTGGGGATAAGATCCGCCATATTAATGACCAAAAGTGTGGGAATTCTAAGGTCTTTTACCTGTGTAAAAAGGAAAAGATTTCTTTTCAAGTTTTCCACCTCGGTGATTACAACGGCCAGGTCAGGATAGTCCCCATCTTTTTGGTCCAACAGGAGTTCGGCAACCACACGCTCGTCTAGGGAGTTGGTGTTTAAACTATAGGTTCCCGGCAAATCGAAAATATGGGCCTTAGCTCGATTGGGCAGTTTGCAAATACCTTCTTTTTTTTCGACGGTGATGCCCGGATAATTGCCCACCTTTTGTTTGAGTCCCGTCAGTTGATTAAAAATTGAAGTCTTTCCCGTATTGGGATTTCCGATAAGTGCTACGCGAATACTTTTGTTCATAAAGCCTTATGGTCTTCTACAACTGTTATCGGAATCTGGCGTGCCAAATCATGTCTTATTGCAATATGGCTTCCGTCAATGTTTATGTACAAAGGATCTTTTAGTGGTGCCATTTGAACCAATTCGACCGAATTTCCAGGAAGACACCCCATTTCCAATAATTTGATGGGTAAACTTGTTTTATCAAAATCCAAAATTACCCCCTTCTGTCCTTTTTTTAAATCAGCAACGGTAGCCACGATAGGTATTTGAGTTAGTTGGTTCCAGCAATATATTAAAACAGTGGAATTAGGTATTCAGTGCGATTGGATTAAGATATCATTCGGAATAACTGGCTCTTAAAATTTTTAGGTCGCCCAACAACTTTTCCATGTCCTTAGAATTTGTTCCGTCGTAGAACCCTCGAATTCTCCGTTCTTTATCCACTAAAATGAAATTTTCAGTATGAATCATATCGTAGGGGCCACCGTCTCCGTCGGTCTTCACCGCCAAATAGGATTTTCGGGCCAACTCATAGATTTGCCTTTTGTCTCCGGTGACCAAGTTCCATTTATCATCTACCACCCCCTTCTCCAACGCGTACTTTTTTAGCTGCTCCACAGAATCGATACGAGGTGTGACCGAATGGGAAAGTAGCAGCACATCGGGATCGTTTAGAATTGAATTTTGAATGTAGGCCATGTTTTTCGTCATTATTGGACAAATACTGGGACAGGTTGTAAAGAAAAAATCGGCTACATAGATTTTATCGGTATAGTCTTTTTGGGTTATGGTGACACCATTTTGATTGATAAGTTCAAAATTGGCGATGGTATGGTACTTTTTTTTGTAGTGCAAGGTGCTGTCCACCAATTCTTGGCTGACCATGGAAGGCTGATAAATGGGTAGTTTTTTTTTAGGTTGTAGGGCATTGTAGAACAAATAGACAATTACAACGGAAACTCCTAAAAGTACAATTCCGAAAAACTTATATTTCGCAAAAAACAACCACATTGTTACAAAATTACGGTCCATGTGCATATTCCTCAAGACAAAAGCAGTTTTTTGGTGCTAAAAGTTTCTTAAATGCTTTTTTTGTATAATTTCATTTTTTTGGGAAAAGTGTTAAAACCTTACTTTTGTGGGCTTACTATTAGAATTGATTTGAATGGGCGTTTTTATACAAATAGTAATGTTCGTGTTAATTATCTCCATTTTGGTGATTCTGCACGAACTTGGACATTTTCTACCTGCAAAATATTTCAAGACCAAGGTTGAGAAATTCTATCTCTTCTTTGATGTAAAATATTCACTTTTTAAGAAGAAAATCGGGGAGACGGTTTATGGTATTGGCTGGCTTCCGTTGGGCGGGTATGTCAAGATTGCGGGAATGATCGATGAGAGCATGGATAAAGAGCAGATGAAGGAGGAGCCCAAGCCCTGGGAATTTCGCAGCAAACCAGCGTGGCAGCGCTTGATTATCATGTTGGGCGGGGTGATCGTCAACTTCCTTTTGGCCTGGGTGATTTATACGTTCACGTTTTTTAACAATGGAGAAACGTATATTCCTGTCAACAAGATTGAACATGGTCTTCATGTAGATCCCGTCAGTGAGAAAATAGGGTTACGAACTGGGGACAAGATTCTGGAGGTGGATGGCAAGAAGGTAGAAAAGCTGGACAAGTACTTATCCATGGACATTCTTTTCGGCGATGAAATAAAGGTGCTTCGGGAAGGGGAGGAAAAATCGATAGCCTTAAGTGATGAAGGTAAAAAAGCAGCTCTGGAAAGTCGAGGAAGACAATTCATAGTTCCAAGGTACACTTCTTTGGTCATAGGGTATGTAGCCGATAGCTCAAATGCGGAAAAATTTGGGATTAAAAGAGGAGATCGATTGGTGGAAATCAATGACCAAAAGTTAAAATTTTGGGATGAAGTTACTTCCCAAATTAAAGATAACAGAGGAAAAACGCTCAATATTGGAATAGAAAGGGAGGGCCGGGCGATGCGCTTACAGATTCCGGTCCCCGATAGTTTACCTCTTGGGATTTCGGCAGATATGACGCTAGCAGAACGTGAACTCGCTATCACTAAGGAATTTAGCTTTGTCTCAGCCATTCCTCGAGGCTTTATAGAAACCATAGATGTTCTAGTTCGGCAGGTAAAACAATTCAAACTGATATTCAATCCCATAATTCAAGGCTACAAACAGGTAAAAGGACCTATTGGGATTGTGGAGCTTATGCCCACCTCATGGAACTGGAGTTTCTTTTGGGGTTTTCTGGCCATGTTTTCCGTGTGGTTGGCCTTTGTGAACATTCTTCCGATTCCTGCTTTGGACGGGGGTCATGTGATGTTTCTTTTGTACGAAATGGTAAGTGGAAGACCACCCAGTCAAAGGGTTTTAGAACGAGGCCAAATCGTGGGTTTTGTTATCTTAATGGGACTTATGGCAGTAATTTTTGGAAATGATATTTGGAATATCATTAAAAGATTTATTTAGCCTGGGATTTGCTTGTAGTCTAATAAAGAAACCGCTATATTTGCACCCGCCAAATCAGAATTATTCCTCCTTAGCTCAGTTGGTTAGAGCATCTGACTGTTAATCAGAGGGTCCTTGGTTCGCGCCCAAGAGGGGGAGCCCAGTTAAAAGCTCCGGAATTCAAAATTCTGGAGCTTTCTAATTTTTACTGCAAAGCGCACTCATTATTTCAACTCACATTTTTTGAATCGATGTTTTTAAAATGGGCACAATCAGAACTATGTTGAATTTCTAAAGAACAGTTTTTCAAGGAAAATCGTGAACCCGACCAAGAAGGAAAGTGCAAACATATCGGC
>NZ_CAKZYF010000013.1 GCF_937884665.1 uncultured Allomuricauda sp.
TGCGCAAAACTATAGATTCGTTCAAACTGCTCTTCCAAACCCATATCGCTATTATCAAACTCAATGGCATCCTTGGCTTTTCGCAATGGTGAAACCGAGCGGGTGGAGTCGATTAAATCGCGTTGTTCTACATTTTTAAGTACTTCGTCATAGGTAACCACATCCCCTCTGTCCAATAACTCCTTGTAACGTCTGCTTGCGCGTGTTGCCGGGGAAGCCGTCATAAAAATCTTTAATTCCGCATCGGGAAAAACTACCGTGCCAATATCACGTCCATCCATGACGATTCCTTTTTCAACACCCATTTGCTGCTGCAGATGAACCAATTTTTCCCGTACTTCCTTTATTGCTGCAACTTGGCTTACTTTTCGCGCAACAGCCAAAGTGCGAATATCTTTTTCTACATTTTTACCGTTGAGGTACATTTCGTACATGCCATTCTCAGAATTTCTTGAAAATCTTAGTTCAATATTGGAGAGGTCTTCAACAAGAGCCGAAGCATCATCTTCCCCATCCCCGAAAAAACCTTTTTGTAACGCGTGTAAAGTTACGGCACGATACATAGCCCCGGTATCCACATACATATAGTCCAATGCTTTGGCCAACCGTTTGGCTATGGTGCTTTTTCCAGTGGAAGAAAATCCATCAATGGCGATGATGATTTTTTTCATTGATTAAAAGTACTAGAAAGAAATCAGGTGGCACAGCAAAACCCTCAAACTTTAGGGTCTAAAGTTTCTTGGCACGCCTAACCTGTTTATTGGTAATGGCGATGTCAATCACCTCACTCATATCAGTCACATAATGAAATGTGAGTCCTTTTAGATAGTCTTCCTTGATTTCATTGATGTCTTTACGGTTTTCCTCACAGAGAATGATTTCTTTGATTCTGGCACGTTTTGCAGCCAAAATCTTCTCTTTGATTCCACCAACAGGCAATACTTTTCCCCGAAGCGTGATTTCCCCTGTCATGGCCAAACTCTTTTTCACTTTTTTCTGGGTGAACAAAGAGACTAAAGACGTTAACATGGTAATTCCCGCACTGGGGCCATCTTTGGGCGTAGCGCCTTCCGGCACGTGGATATGGACATTGTACTTATCAAAAACTTGGGAATCGATTCCAAAAATTGTGGCGTTCGATTTGATGTACTCCATGGCAATCGTTGCGGACTCCTTCATAACTTTTCCCAAATTCCCGGTAATGTTTAGGTTTCCTTTGCCTTTGGACAAAATGGATTCGATAAACAAAATATCCCCACCAACACTGGTCCACGCCAGACCGGTAACCACACCGGCCACATCGTTGTTTTCATATTTATCGCGCTCCAAGCGGGCAGGACCCAATACTTTTTCGATGTTCTCATGGGTCACCTTAACGTTATATTCTTCCTCAATGGCAATTGATTTTGCAGCATAACGTACCATTTTGGCCAATTGTTTCTCCAGGTTCCGCACTCCTGACTCTCGGGTATATCCCTCTACTATCTTTTCGAGCTGGGGCTTGCCAACACGCAAATCCTTCGCAGAAAGACCATGTTCCTTTAGTTGTTTTGGCAACAAATGGCGTTTTGCTATCTCTACTTTCTCTTCTATGGTGTAGCCCGTTACATTGATGATTTCCATTCGGTCCAAAAGTGCTGGCTGAATGGTCGACAGATTGTTTGCCGTCGCTATGAACATCACCTTGGAAAGGTCATATCCCATTTCCAGAAAATTATCATAGAACTCGCTGTTTTGTTCGGGATCTAATACCTCCAGCATAGCGGAAGACGGATCACCCTGATGGCTATTGGAAAGCTTATCAATTTCATCCAGAATGAACACCGGATTGGAAGTACCTGCTTTTTTAAGGCTTTGCACAATACGCCCGGGCATGGCGCCGATATAGGTCTTGCGATGTCCTCGTATTTCCGCTTCATCCCGCAATCCACCCAGGGACATGCGCACATATTCCCTGCCCAAGGCTTCAGCAACCGACTTGCCCAAGGAAGTCTTTCCAACTCCAGGAGGACCATACAAGCAAAGAATGGGCGATTTCATGTCGTTCCTCAGTTTTAATACGGCCAAATACTCGATTATTCTCCGCTTCACATCCTCAAGCCCGTAATGGTCCCGGTCCAAAATCTGTTGTGCCCGTTTCAAGTCGAACTTATCTTTTGAGAACTCGTTCCACGGCAAATCCAAAAATAGATCGAGATAATTTCTTTGAATGGAATATTCTGCTACCTGTGGGTTCATACGTTGCATTTTGGCCAGTTCTTTTTCAAAATGCTCCTTGACCTTTTTGTCCCACTTCTTCTTTTTCGCTTTTATACGCATCTCATCCACTTCCTCTTCGTAGGAGATACCCCCCAACTCTTCTTGGATGGTCTTCATTTGCTGGTGCAGAAAGTATTCCCGCTGCTGTTGGTCCATATCGTTTCGGACCTTGGACTGGATGTCGTTCTTTAACTCCAACTTCTGGAGCTCCGTATTCATATACTTGAGAGTTGTTAGGGCCCTTTCTTTAAGATTTGGAATTTCCAACAACTTTTGTTTATCAGCTACCGAGAGATTTAGATTGGAGGATACAAAGTTTATCAGAAACGAGTTGCTCTGTATGTTGCGTATTGCAAAGGTAGCCTCTGTAGGAATATTTGGATTGTCCTTTATAATTTTAAAGGCCAACTCTTTAATAGAATCGATTATCGCTTCAAATTCATCACTTTTTTCATCAGGTCGCTCTTCAACCGCCTCCTTGACCGTTGCCATCATATAAGGGGTTTCCGCCACAACATGATTTATCTCGAAGCGTTTTTTCCCCTGGATAATGACCGTGGTATTTCCGTCAGGCATTTGTAAGACCCTTAAAATTCGTGCTACGGTACCCAAACGATTAATGTCGTTCACCCCAGGATTTTCTACTTGTTCGTCCTTTTGGGATACCACTCCGATAGTTTTGCTACCCGTATTGGCATCTTTAATAAGGTTAATAGATTTATCCCGGCCAGCAGTTATGGGTATGACAACCCCAGGGAACAGTACCGTGTTTCTTAAGGGAAGTACAGGTAAGGTTTCTGGTAGTTCTTCCCGGTTCATTTCTTCCTCATCCTCAGGAGTGAGCAACGGAATCAATTCTGCTTCTTCTTCCAATCCCTGCGCAGATAAACTGTCAAAAGCGGATATCTTTATTTCTCCCATATTATGTTTTTCGGACATTTTGTCATTTACGACAAAATCAATCTTGTACTTTGTGTGACTGTGCCCTTACCAAACTCTGAAATTCTAAAAAATAATGGGCATTCGGACACACTCCTATCACCAGAATGGCAATTCTTATGCCATGAATTTTAAAAAAATTGAAAAAACTGTAACAATCCATACCTTCCGCTCTCTTTAGAACAAATCAATCATTTTTTGAGCCACCAAAATGAACATACTGATGTTTTGCTCCAAGCTTGCCTAAAAGGGAAGCAAAGTGCCCAGGTAGAAGTATACAACAGATATTATAAAGCCATGTACAATATTGCTTTTAGAATTGTGAAAGACAGCGCGGAAGCAGAGGACGTCATGCAGGAGTCCTTTTTGAACGCCTTCACCAAACTGCATACGTTTAAAGGTGATGTCACTTTTGGAGCATGGTTAAAGCGAATTGTGATCAACAACAGTATTTATCATTACAAAAAACAAAAGAAAACGAGATCTGTAGATTTAGACGAGGTAATGTACAAGGTCGAAGATAATGATGAAGTTGCTTTGAATGAAAATGGTTATACTGAACTGAAGGCTCAAAAAGTGATGGAAACCATGAAAAGTTTAAAGGACAATTACAGAGTTTCTTTGACCTTACATTTAGTTGAGGGATACGATTATGAAGAAATCAGTGAGATTATGGACATTAGTTATGCCAACTGCAGGACAACGATTTCCAGAGCCAAAGAGAGTCTTAGAAAAAAATTGACCGTAAATGCGTAGTTATGAGTGAGAAGAGTTTAGAAAAGTTGTTTGAGAGACTTCAAGGTGAATTTGATACGGAAGAACCCAAAAACGGTCATCAGGAACGTTTTTTGGCCAAATTGAATCAAAATAAAGGAGTGGTGGCACTGCCAAGAAAGCAAACCAGCTGGTGGAAACCACTTTCTATCGCTGCCTCCATTGCCTTGCTTTGTATAATTGGTGTTCAGATATTTACACAAGAGCAGACCATTAAAGAACAAGTGGTGGAGATAGCTCCAGAGGTTTCAAAGACCGAATTCTACTTTGCCAGCCTTATTGAAGAACAGGTTCAGGAATTAAAAGACGCTAAATCACCAGAAACTGCGCGATTGGTGGAGGATACCCTGTTTCAGCTGGATAAACTGGAAACGGATTATGCCAATTTAGAACAAGAACTGGTCAATGGCGGGGACAGCAAAATCATTCTGAACGCCATGATTACCAACTTTCAAACCAGGATAGACCTCTTGAAAGAAGTACTGGCAAGCATCGAAAACATTAAAAATTTAAAATCATACAATGATGAGAACTTTACAATATAAAAGGCTGCTCCTTATTATCATAGTACTTCCGTTGACCCTTTTGGCAGGAAACGACAAACTGGGCGGTAAGTATACCAAGGAAAAGACCATCAAGAAAGAGTATCAAGTGAATTCAAGTGCTTTGCTCAAAATAAACAATAGCTATGGCAATCTGAATCTTACCTCTTGGAACGAGGACCGAGTAGTCATTGAAGTACAGATAAAGACCAACGGAAACAATGAAGAAAGGGTACAAGAGCGCTTGGACGAAATAGATGTCGACTTTGAAAATAGTACCAATTTGGTATCCGCGCGAACCGTTTTTGGCAACCGAAACAACAATTGGGGCTGGAAATGGAATAGAAAAAAGAATGTAAATGTACAGGTGAACTATACCGTGAAGCTCCCCGTAAAAAATAGTGTCAATCTAAGTAATGATTATGGAAACATCTATTTGGACCGAATTGATGGGCATGCCAAAATTAGCTGTGATTATGGAAAAATGGATATTGGAGAGCTACGGGGGAGAAATAATGAGCTTAGGTTCGACTACACTTCCCGTTCAGCCTTTGAATACATAAATAGCGGTGAAATCATTGCCGATTATTCAGGTTTTACCATAGAAAAGGCGGGAAATCTTATCCTTCGAACGGACTATACGAATGCCACAATTGAGGAAATGGACAATCTAGAGTATTCCAGTGACTATGGTTCCATAGCGGTCGATAATCTGGAAAATGTCAAAGGCAATGGCGATTATATTGGAGTAAAACTGGGCAGCGTACGCGGAAATGTGGCCATAACTTCAGATTATGGCTCCATAAAAATAAGTGAAATGACCGCGGATGCCGGGGATATCAATATTAAAACGGATTACACGGGAATTAAAATTGGATACAATTCTGGATACCATTTTGATTTTGACATTACCACAGAATATGCTGGTGTAAGCGGAATGGGTGATTTTGAAGTCCAGGTAAGAAAAGAGAAATCCACTGAAAAATATTATAATGGATACCATGGTGACGATAATTCAGGAAATGTCGTCTTTATCAACAGCGAATATGGTGGCATCACCTTTTACAAAAACTAAATTTTAAATCAGAAAACAGATTCAACTATGAAAAAATGTATAGCTCTTGGTCTCGCACTATCTTTTGTGGCCATAGCAAACGCCCAATGGGGCAAAAGAATACGAGGCAACGGAAATGTAGTTACGGTGGAGCGATCCGTCGGTTCTTATGATGGCGTTGCCTTGGCAGGCTGGTTTGATTTGGAACTTATAAGCGGCGAAGAGGGCGAAATCACTTTGAAAGGGGAGTCCAACTTATTGGATTACATTAAAACCGACGTAAAAAATGGAAAACTGGTCATAAAAGCAGAGAAAGGGGTCAACCTCAAACCTTCCAGCTGGAAATCAGGTATTTTGGTTATAGTGCCTATTGAATCCATAAGTGAAGTGAGCCTTTCAGGTTCAGGGGATATTATGGGACGAACCACCGTAAAAGCAGATAGTTTTGAAACCCGAATTTCCGGCTCAGGCGATGTGGTGTTGGATATTGAAGCCGATAGCGTAGAAGCGACCATGTCCGGTTCGGGGGATATGAAATTAAATGGAAAAGCCTCTGACCTATACGTACAAGTATCCGGTTCGGGCGATATCAATGCCTATGGGCTAGAAGCAGAAAATGTTAAGGTAACCGTCTCGGGCTCCGCAGATGTGGAAGTTACGGCAAACCAAAGTATCAACGCCCGGGTATCCGGTTCTGGGGACATAAACTATCGTGGAAATCCTGAAAAAATAGATACTAAAAGTTCTGGTTCTGGTGATATTTCCAGAAGCTGAATCGGAGTTTATCCAACCAATCAAAAAACAACTAAGCGTCAATCAAAGAACACCAAATCATCAATCAAATCCGGTCAAGCCCCTATCAAAAGTAGGGGCTTTTCTTTTTACCGTGCTTCTTGTTTCCGATTGCCTACACGGAGCAATAAAACAATGCCGCCAATAAAAAATATTCCCAAAAAGATAGTACTGTTCCGCATACTTCCTGTTAATTGGGCCACTACACCATAAAGGAAAGTTCCGATAATGATTCCAATTTTCTCAGCCACATCATAAAAACTGAAGAATGAAGTGGTATCCGTAGTTTCTGGTAAAAACTTAGAATAGGTAGATCGAGATAGGGCTTGTATTCCACCCATCACTATACCCACAAGTCCAGCAGCGATGTAGAAATCCATCGGGGTCTGCAAAAAATAGGCGTATACACATAAAAAGGCCCAAAAAATATTGATGGCCACGAGGGTTCTTATGTTTCCAAAAGTTGTAGAAGCTTTGGCCGTGGCCGTAGCGCCCAGAATTGCAACCAATTGAATTACTAAAATACTGATTATCAAACCCGTGGTCCGCTCGCTATCGGTGCCCCAATTTATTTCCTCTTCACCAAAATATGTGGCGATAAGCATTATGGTTTGAACTGCCATACTGTACACAAAAAACGCTCCCAAATATCGCTTCAGCTTTACCTCGGTGCCCAGCTGTCTCCAAACTTGTCGAAGTTCCCTAAATCCATTAAGAATGATATTGGTCCGCACACCTTCCCGCTTGTTGCCCTTGGGAAGATATTTAAAGGTATATTGACTGAACAACATCCACCACAGGCCCACTGAGATAAAGGAATACTTCATCGCTTTTATTTCAGCCACTTCTTCTCCACTATCTGTGATACCAAATACGGCAGGTTGCATAACCATGGCCAGATTAAAAATCAAAAGAATCACACTACCCACGTAGCCCAATGAAAAACCTTTAGCACTGATACCGTCTTGTTGTTCGGGGAAGGCAATATCCGGTAAATACGAATTATTGATGGCAAAGCTGACCCAAAAGCCTACAAGTCCGAAGAAATAACAGACCAATCCAAAATAAATATGCTCTAAAGAAAACCAATACAGACCAATGCAAGATGCGGCTCCTAAATAGCAAAAGAACTTTAGGAATATCTTCTTGTTCCCCGTGTAGTCCGCTATACCAGAAACTAAAGGGGTAACAAGAGCAATAAAAACAAAGGCTAAGGAAGTGACATAGCTGATTAAGGGAGCACGTGCTATTTCACCTCCAAAGACAGTCACTTTTTCAATTTCTGCTGCTCGGAACAGAGCACCATAAAAAATGGGGAATACCGCAGAGGAAATGACCAAACTATAGACTGAGTTGGCCCAATCGTAGAACGCCCAAGCATTCAATAACTTTTTACTGCCTTTCATTGCCAGTAATTGCGCCATAATTCAGTTCTTGACAAAATACCGTTCAAGTGCTTGAAATTCCAACAAATTTGGATAAGACGGTTTCATTTCGAACGGTACTTTTGGTTGGTTATTTTTTAAAACTATTTGAACGAGGTAACGCCGTATTTGGCAGCTTCTTGTTTGGCATCCGGAGCCCATGCCATCAAATTACTGATTCGGGTATCATTTGAAGGATGTGTACTTAAAAACTCAGGAGGCGCTTGACCGCCAGCTTTCGCTTTCATTCTTTTCCAGAGCTCGGCAGCTTCATCCGGATTATACCCTGCTATGGCCATAATTTGAAGTCCTATGCGGTCTGCCTCGGTTTCATGGCTTCGACTGAAAGGCAGCATAACACCTACGGTTGATCCCAAGCCATAGGCCTGATTGAACGTGTTTCGTGTTTCTGCGTCCTTAATAGCGACATTACCCGCAACTGAACCAAGTTGCTGTAGCATCCCCGCACTCATGCGCTGGGCACCATGATCTGCAAGCGCATGGGCAACTTCGTGCCCCATTACCACTGCGATACCAGTTTCTGTTTGTGTTATGGGTAAAATTCCTGTGTAAAAAACAATTTTACCTCCCGGCATACACCAAGCATTTACCGCTTCATCTTCGACTAAATTGTATTCCCATTTGTAATCCTTCAAATAGCCAGGATATCCGTTGGCATTTAACCAGCGCTCTGCCGCGGATGCAATCCGCTGACCTACCTTGACAATCATTTCCGCATCCTTTGTTCCCTTTATGACCTTGTTTGACCCCAAAAATTCATCATATTGGGCAAAGGCCGTTGGGAAAATCTGACTATTGGGGTAGAAGTTAAGGGTGCTCTTCCCGGTAAATGGATTGGTTTTGCAAGCAATGAAACCAACAAAAACCACTACAATGAGAAGTATTTTTTTCATGATATGAATTGTTTAATATCAGTAAATTACAAAATTTATTCTCCAAAAATATGCAACTCAGTGAAATCCTTGCTCACTTCAATACTGCTGTCCCCGTTCAATTTGACTTCACCAAGATCAACAATTTCGTTGTCCAATTCTATAGTCCCTATTTTGAAAGGTAAACCGTGAAAGGTCATTTTTATTTTTTCATAGGAGGTGATAAAGTTTCCGTCCTTGAACTGTTGAATGATAAGTTCATTTTCTTTTCCCCTAAGGCGGAATTTTCGTAGACTATACCTCCCTTTCTTGTAATCATACCCATCTTGCTGATCTTCATAAACGCTCGAGCGTTCTATGCCTTCCTTGTAATATACATCTACATCCAGCAGTTCAATGTCTTTCTCACCAACATACTGCTGAACAGGGTACTTCGGTATCAGAGCACCTTCTTTTACAAAAAGCGGTATCGTATCCAATCCCGCGGCAACCCATTTTTCCACTCCGCCGTCAACAACTTCATCGGTCCAGAAATTATACCATTTTCCTTTAGGGAAATACATCCTCCTACCTTGGGCATTGGGCTCTTGGACCGGACAGACCAAAAAGTGTTCCCCAAAAAGGAACTCGTCCGTCCTAAAATGTGTTTGAGCATCTTCTTGATCGTAGAATACAAGGGATTGCAACATGGGCATCCCCTCTTTGATGTACTTGTAAAACATGGAATATAAATACGGAAGTAGCGCGTATCGCATTTCGATGTAACTGCGAACAATATCCGTTATTTCACCGCCAAACGACCATGGTTCCTGATCCCCGTGATCACCGCTGGAATGGACTCTGCAGAAAGGATGGAAAATGGCCAGTTGTATCCATCTGGCGAACAGTTCCCCGTTCGGCTGCTCAGCAAAACCACCGATGTCCGAACCTACAAAGGAGTATCCACTCATACACATGCGCTGCATTTGCACATTAGCTATCCAAAGATGCTCCCAAGTTGCCACATTGTCTCCGGTCCACGTAGCACAATAACGTTGTGTCCCGGAATACGCGGCCCGCGTCAAAACAAAAGGTCTACGTGGAAACATGAACTTTTTTACCCCTTCATAAGTAGACCGGACCATTTGCATCCCATAGATGTTATGTGCTTTACGGTGACTGCAGGGGTGACCGTCATAGTCGTGCCGTACATCCAAATTGGCCGTTTTGGTAGGGACTTCCATGACCGCGGGTTCATTCATATCGTTCCAAACCCCTTTAACGCCCATATCCGATATCATTTCCTTATATAGACCGGCCCACCATTCCCGCACTTCAGGATTTGTAAAATCGGGGAACTTGCATTCTCCAGGCCATACTTTTCCTTTAAAGTGCGGACCATCCGCACGTCTACAGAAAAAGCTATTGTCCATGGCCTGTTGATACACCCAGTATTCCCTATCGATCTTAATCCCAGGATCAATCATCGTAATGGTCTTAAATCCATCTTCCTCCAGTTCTGCAATCATTTTCTTTGGATTGGGGAAGTGGCGATTGTTCCATGTAAAACATCGGAAACCCTCCATATAATCGATATCCAAATAAATAGCATCACATGGGATTTGCAGTTTTCTAAATTTAGAAGCCAGGTCTTTTACGCGCTTTTCGGGATAATAACTCCATTTAGACTGATGGAATCCAAGAGCCCAAAGTGGCGGAAGTTCCGGGACACCGGTTAAATCGGTGTATGCCTCTACCACTTGTTTCATTTGGGGACCGTAAAAGAAATAATAGTTCATTTCACCCCCATCTGCCCAAAAGCTGGTCACATTTCGCTTCTCATTGGCAAAATCAAAGTAAGTGCTGAAGGAGTTATCAAAGAAAATACCATAGGCAATGTTTTCTTTTAGGCCCATATAAAAGGGGATGGCCTTGTATAGAGGTTCTTGGTCTTTGCCATAGGCGTAGGAATCGGTGACCCAATTGTTTACGCGCTTTCCCTTAAGATTGGTATGTGATGCTTTATCCCCCATACCATAATAGCTTTCACCGGAATGGCAAATTTTGCTCATTTTGGCGATATTGCCACCATAGTCGTAGTTCTCCTCCCAATGGAAGCCGAGTTCATCTTCACTGATAATCACATCCTCCATATCCACAATTTGCACTTTCAGGTTGGACTTGTTCACGTAGATTTTGACCTTCGAGGTCGTAATGACATATTCAGGAATCTCTTCTTTGACGGTAAGTTCGTTATATCCGAGGCTTACATCATCACTAATAGCGTAAGAGAAATCTGGTTCAAATACGTGCTCCGTGGCATATCTAAAGCGAACCGCACTGTCCCGTAAAATGGTAATCTCCAGTATTACACCATTCTGCGTTGTAAAAAATATTTTATCATTTTCGTGTTTGAAATCGACAATGTGGTTAGGATGCTGATTCCCCCTTTTCTCTATCTCGGTGTTTGTAATCATTATCAGTCAATTGTGTTAAACAAAAGAAACACTTTAGTATGAGAATATAAAAAGATGTTTTGAACAAAAAATGGGCTGAGGATCTCTAAGTTTATCTACTTATAAACAACAACACTTAAAGGTGGAAGTGTCATATTTACGGATTTTGGATAACCATTCCATGCCTTTGCTGCCGGTTTCAATGTTTTTTTGCCCATACCGCTACCAGAGTATTTAAGGTCATCACTATTGAACACCAACCGTAACTGCTTTGTTTTTTCCACACCTACCCTATAGTTCTCTCGGGGTACTGGAGTGAAATTACATACGATAATCAAGTCATTGACCGGATCATGACCCTTTCTGATATAAGAAATCACTGTGTTTTCACTATCATTATATTCCAGCCATTGAAAGCCTTCCGGACTAAACTGTTTTTCATAGAGTGCCGGATTGTTTTTATAAAGTCGATTCAGGTCCTTTATCGTTTCTTGTATGCCCGAGTGAAAATCGTACTGGGTCAAATGCCAATCCAAACTATTTTGAAAATCCCATTCCGAAGATTGTCCAAACTCCCCTCCCATGAACAATAAATTTGCACCGGGGTGGGTGAACATATATCCGTAGAGCAGTCTCAAATTGGCGAATCGTTGCCATTCATCTCCTGGCATACGTTATAAGAGCGAGTTTTTTCCGTAGACCACCTCATCATGTGAGAAAGGCAACATAAAG
>NZ_CAKZYF010000014.1 GCF_937884665.1 uncultured Allomuricauda sp.
CGGGAGTACATTTGAATGTAAGCCATACAAGTTTGTAGCGAAAAACAGATTCGGAATCGTTCGAAATCCATACCAAAATGGACTCGAATGTAGCCGTGTTGAAACTGTTTCCGGGTATTGGCCAATCCTTGGTAAGAACTGTATGCAACACCCCTGGATTGAAGGCGCTGATTTTGGAAACCTATGGCGCTGGAAATGCACCTTTGGAAACCTGGTTTCTCAGCGAAGTCAAACAAGCCATAGAAAGAGGATTGTTTGTCATCAACGTTACACAATGTATTGGAGGCAGCGTGCAACCCGGTCAATATGAAACGAGTAGGGAGCTCATGGAAATGCAGGTGGCTAACGGTAAGGATATTACCACCGAATCAGCCTTGGCCAAGACAATGTACCTTTTGGGCAAAAACCTGTCAGCACTGGAATTCAAAGCGGTTTTCGAGCGTTCGCTACGCGGTGAAATGGTCTAAAATTAACGCACCAAATTTCCAGAACTAATTATTTTTTTGTTTATTGGCTCACCTAAAATTTAACTAGAGAGGTGGCCGAGTGGTCGAAGGCGCACGCCTGGAAAGTGTGTATACCCCAAAAGGGTATCGAGGGTTCGAATCCCTTCCTCTCTGCGGAATACATGATATTCAATTATAAAATTTTTATATCTTTAACATTAACATTATTAACTAACTAAATTAAGTTTGAAAGAAATGAAAAAAATATCCTTTTCTCTGGCTACCGCCGGAATGTTTGTCTTGGGAACCACTTCTGCCTCCGCAGCAATGTTGCAAGAAGGGGAAACAGCCAGTAAAGGTTTTACCCAAATATTGAAAGAACAATTCATTCAAGGAGGTCCTGCCTTCATGGGTATCGTACTATTATGTTTGATTCTCGGGTTGGCTGTAGCAATTGAGCGTATCATTTATTTGAATTTGGCCAGTACTAATTCTGCAAAGTTGAAGCAACAAGTTGAAGATGCTCTAGCTTCAGGTGGGGTTGAAGCAGCAAAGGAAGTTTGCCGAAACACCAAAGGCCCTGTTGCGTCTATTTTCTATCAAGGGCTTGACCGTGCAGGTGAAGGTTTGGAGTCTGCCGAAAAAGCGGTTGTGGCTTACGGAGGAGTTCAAATGGGACAGTTGGAGAAAAACGTATCCTGGTTATCACTCTTCATCGCTATTGCACCCATGCTTGGGTTTATGGGTACGGTAATCGGTATGATTGCGGCCTTCCAAAAGATTGCAGCAGTAGGTAACTTGAGTGCTTCGTTGAATGCAGGTGACATTCAGGTAGCACTTTTGACAACAGTATTCGGTCTTATCACTGCGATTATCCTTCAAATTTTTTACAACTACATCATCGCAAAAATCGATAGTATCGTTAACGACATGGAAGATTCTTCTATCTCTTTAATTGATATGTTGGCGGCACACAAAAAATAATTGACCAACCTTTAAACTATCGATAAAATGAATAAGATTATTAAAATAGCATTGATTGCCATCGGCTTGATTGCGGCTGGACTCTGGTTTGCTTTACCAGATGCCGAAGACCCCGAGGCAATTAACAGTGGCGCAATGGGCGCTATGTTTGCAGTAATGTACATCCTATTGGCCATCGCTGTCGTAACAACTGTTTTCTTTGGTTTGAAAAAACTGCTTTCCACTCCGGGAAGTATCAAGAAAGCGTTGTTCGGTCTGGGCGGATTGGCCATCATCGTAGCAGTTTCATATGGACTTTCTTCAGGGAATGAAGCCGTAGTAACGGAAATGGCTGGAAGAGGTATTGAAACCACCGAAGGTACCGTGAAGAATGTTGGGATGGGACTTAATGTGTTTTTCATATTGACTGCTGTTGCTGTGGTACTCATGGTAGTACCCGGATTGAAGAAAATGTTTGTTAAATAAAAATGTAAGAGAAGATGCCTAGAAGAAAAGGAGCACCTGAGGTAAATGCGGGCTCGATGGCAGACATTGCGTTCCTTCTCCTCATCTTTTTCTTGGTTACCACAACCATAGAAACTGATGCTGGATTAGACCGTATGTTGCCGCCGATGGAGCCGCCAGATGAGGACGTTATTATCAAACAGAAAAACATCTTTACGGTTAACATTAATAAAAATGGACAACTATTGGTAGAAGATGATTTGATGGATCTGAAAGACTTGCGCACTGCCGCAATTGGTTTTTTGGAAAATGGAGCGGATGGTAGTTGTAATTATTGTAAAGGGAAAAAAGACCCTGCGTCATCGGATAATCCGTCAAAAGCGATTATTTCATTGAAAAATGACAGGGATACGAAGTATAGTATTTACATCACAGTGCAGAATGAATTGGTTGGAGCGTATAACGAACTCCGTAATCGTGAAGCACAACGATTGTACAACCGAGACTTTACTGAAATGGAAAGTGAGTACTTGAATCCAGAGACCGCGTCCAATGTTCGAGATGAACTGAAAGACAAGGTTAAGAACATTCAGGACATGTTTCCACAGAAACTTTCGGAAGCAGAAACATCAACAAATTAAACTAAGTATTCATGGCAAAATTTGCAAAAAAGAAAGATGGAGACTTGCCGGCGGTGTCGACGGCCTCCCTGCCTGATATCGTGTTTATGTTGTTGTTTTTCTTTATGACCGTAACCACGATGAAAGATAGCTCTTTGTTGGTTGAAAATACCCTTCCAAATGCAACTGAAATTAAGAAGTTGGAAAAGAAGGATAGGGTGATTTACATCTACATAGGTAAACCAACACAGGAGTATGCAAAGGTTTTTGGTACTGAACCTAAAATCCAGTTGAACGACAAGTTCGCCAATGTGGATGAGGTAGGTTCTTATATTTTGGCTGAAAGAGCCAAAAAACCGCCAGAGCTTCAAAACGTTTTGACTACTGCTTTGAAAGTAGATAAGAATGCCAATATGGGTCTTATCGCTGATATAAAGCAAGAGTTGAGAAAGGTAAATGCCCTTAAAGTAAACTACACAACTTACGACGGGGACGCTTTCAATAACTTGAAGTAGTACAATACTCAAAATCAATTAAACGCTCCATTTTTGGGGCGTTTTTTGTTACTAAACCTTTTTGAACGATGAAGTTATTGAAGATTGGTTTCATGTGTATGTCTAGCCTGATTATGGCGCAGGAAGTAGACCAGGTCAATCCCATTGTCTTGGATGATAAGTACCTAGAAGACCAGTTTTACTTTGGTACGGGAATCAACTTTTTATTGGACAAACCTGACGATGTGGGGCAAAATAGTTTGTCTTACAGTTTGCAATTGGGCTTTATCAAGGATATTCCAATGAACCAAAGGCGTAACATTGGAATGGGCATAGGGTTGGGATATGCTGCGAATTCGTTTTACAATAATGTCAGGGTTACCCAAAATGAAGTGGGTTTCAACTATGCTATAGTATCTGCTGACGACTTTAAGCGCAATAAATTGGAAACCCATACAGTAGAGATGCCCGTACAACTCCGATGGAGAACCTCAAATGCTTCGGAATATAAGTTTTGGCGTTTGTACACGGGCCTGCGATTGGGCTATGTGTTTTCCGGGCGTTCCAAATTTGTGGATGATATGGGCAGCGAAGCGTTTTCGAATGATGATATTGAGCCATTTCAATATGGATTAACCGTAAATTTTGGCTATAACACCTTAAACCTTCATGCATATTACGGGTTGAACCGATTACTAAAGCAGGGAATTCAAACGGCTGACGGCGTCGAAATCAACTTCAGGGTGCTACGTGTGGGGATAATGTTTTACATTCTATAGCCTGTACTTCAGAATAATAAGTTGGGAGAAGATACCAAGCAAAAGCCCTATAAATAATTCAGCCTTGCTATGCGCCTTTACATAGAGTCGTGATGTGGCGACCAATCCGGTAAACAAAGTAAAAACACTGATGGCCAAGGTAATGTTGATTTCAAAATGGATGCTTAATTTGCACAAGTAATTTTGGAATACATTGTTATGAAACATATTTCTAATTTTGACATAAGGTAAGTAATAATCTGATTAACAAATTCGTACCAAGTGGTGACGCCAATTAAAACCAATTATGAAAGAGAACAACTTGAGTAAATCACTGAGTACAAATTTGCAAATAAAAATATTTTTTAACTTTATGAAAATTATTCTTTAAATATAACCGACCTGGTCTAAATATACCCTGCATAAATGACATGGACAATCATCCGTTGTCCATGACTTTATTGCCCTTTTAAAAGAATCTAAGGAATCCAGATTTTTAAGACTACATGGAATAAGGTCCCAAATAATAGGAGCTAAAAAGGAAAGAGATTTTTCTCCATACTTTACTGAGTTTTTTGCCCTTATAAATTCTTATGGGTTCCTCAAGTTATAAGATGGCAATTCCCTAATTTCAAATACATCTTCCATGATTTGTGGAGAAATCTTATTCTTGACCTTGTACATTTCAGTAGCAAGATACTGCAGATTTTTTTGGTGGATTGTAACAGATTTGTCCTTTTTCAGCAA
>NZ_CAKZYF010000015.1 GCF_937884665.1 uncultured Allomuricauda sp.
GGGAATTCCATAACTTTATTGTAACTGGTTTTGATGATTCCTTTCGAAATAGAAGCGATGATGGCGATATGATCATCAAGAATTCCGCGGTCTTTGGAAATGGTCAGGACGGTAATGATGACGGCTTACATAGCAGTGTACAGGATGATTTCCGTGATGCTGCAAATAATAATTCGGAAGATGAAGTCGCCTTAACGGATACCTTTATAGGTATTTCTACCCTTAATCCATCTGATGCATCTTCTTTGGGCAGTTTTTTTGACATGGTGAATTTCGTAGGGGCGGTTTCGCCAGAAAACGATTGGACCTTGGGTTGGACGGTAAACTTTGACGGTACCCCAAGAGAATAAGAATACGTTTGAGTTGGTTAGTTTTAATTTCAAGGAATTGTAAATGAATAGATCAGAAGTCATTAGAACGATTTCATCGGCGACCTTGGCAGCAGGGTTGCCTTTTCCTATCTGGGGCATGAAATCCATTGAATTGTCGTCAATGGCCAAGGACGATGATTTTATAATAAAGGATATCGATACTTTCCTGCTTCGAAAGGCCCTTTTTGTTTCGGTCGAGCTCAACAATGGTATCAAAGGATGGGCCGAAGCCATGCCCAATGACAAAAGAAGTTCACGCACCTTAATAGAAAAAACCTTAAAAAACTACTTTGAAGGGACCAATATCTTTGATGTAGAAAAGACCTGGGACTATTGTATTAAATCAGAATATGATTTAGGTCCCGGGGGGTTGCTCACGTATTCACTATCGGGCATTGATTGCGCCATTTATGATGCCATGGGGAAAGCTACGGGAAAACCGGTTTACGAACTTTTAGGAGGTAAACTCAGGGATTCCGTAGAGATTTATGCCAGCTTTACACGGGATGTTTATCCCACCCCGGACCAGGCTGCTGCCAAAGCGAAAGCATTGGTTGATGAAGGATATAAAACCCTAAAATTCCGGATGCGTTGGGGACTCGAAAACCAAGACCCACCCAGTGACAACACAGTTGACTTTGCCAGGGCGCTTCGCCAAGCGGTTGGTCCCGGTGTTCAATTGGCCATGGATGCAAACATGGGGCATACCCAACAACGAGCGATTACCCTGGGCAAAGAATTGGAAGAATTCAATTTGGCATGGTGGGAGGAGCCCACGGCCCCTTATGATTATTCTGCTATAAAAGCCATTGTAGAGAATGTCAATATTCCCATTGTTTTTGGGGAACATGCTTATACCGTGGAACAGATTCAACACTTATTGACTTATGGCGGCTCATGGGCAGTAAATCCTGACCTTTTAAAATGTGGAGGCTTCACGGGAGGCAAACGCATTGGGGATTACATTGCTGAAAAAGGCGTAAAACTCGTGGCACATAATTCCAGGCCCTCTCTGAGCACCGTTTGTATGCTCCATTGGGTTTGTGCCACTGAAATGGCTACGCTTCCACAAGAGTTCGCGTTGCGTGAAAAAGCTCCCGGGGCTTTCGATTGTTTGACAGGCTTTCCAGAGTTTAAAAACGGTCGTTTATATATTAGTGACAGACCGGGATTGGGTGTTGAGGTAGATGAGGACCAAGTTAGGGCCTACGATAAAAAATATACCAAATGAGAGGTGTTGCATTGTCCATTCCCTTATTCATTTTTCTGTTGATATCATGTAGCAATCAAAATCAGAATGAATTCAATATTCTGGATTTTGGAGCAGTTTCCGATGGCAAGACCATGAATACACAAGCTATTCAATCTGCAATTGAAAAGGCATTAGAAGCACAAGGAAAAGTAATCATTCCAAAGGGAACCTTTTTAACCGGAGCATTGACATTGGGTCCCCATATCACTTTACAAATTGATGAGGGGGCGACACTTTTGGCCAGTCCAAACATGGAAGACTACCCTGAAGAACATTTTATTTCTGCTCCTTATGCCGATAGTCTGGTAATTCAGGGAGAGGGAACCATCAATGGAAATGGCACCGCTTTCTTTGATAAAGATTGGAAGTTTTCGGAAAGACCCCAACCATGGATTGTAATCAGTGATGCCAGAGGAGTTTCGGTAACGGGAATACATTTTCAGAATAGCCCGTCGCATACCCTTAATTTCAACTTTTGTGACGGAGTTACTGTGGACAGTATTTCAATAAGAAATGACCCCCGAAGTCGCAACACCGATGGAATAGACATTCGAAATACCAGAAACATCACCATTACCAACTCAGACATCCGCACGGGTGACGATGCTATTTGTCTAAAAGTGACTTCCAAAGAACACCTGTGGCATGACCCAAAAGGGAATCCTAGGCCGAGAACCGTAGAAAATGTTTTGGTGAAGGATTGTTATCTCGAAAGCGATGATTCTGCTCTTAAACTGGGAACAGGAAGTGGTCATTTCACCCAAAACATTGTATTTGAAGATATTACCATCCGTAAAACCCGATATGCCATGGCTTTGTTTATGATGGATGGTGGGGTTTATCGAGATATACTTTTTAAGAATATTGATGCGGAAACAGGAGCACGCCATCCTCAAGAATACGGTATTTTTATGGATATCCATCAGCGACGAGAAGATTCTCCAGTGGGTCAAATTGAGAATATAAGGTTTGAGGATTGTTCGATTACCACAAATGGAATTTTTTATCTCTCTGGCCATCCCGAACAAAAGGTCGACAAAATCCATATGGAAAATGTGAACGTGACTTTCACGGGCCATTTGGATAATTCTTCATGGAAAAAACCAAAGGGAAATAGGAAAATCAAACAATGGGCGTCAACTTCCGACTTTGTTCGTGAAAAGGGAAAGTTCATCCTGGCGGATGCCAAGAATGTACGGATGAACAATGTGAGTTTTAACAAGGTACCAAATGATTCCATCGCTTTGTTTTGGAAGCACAACGTTTCCTTGGATTCTTTGAATGTCAAAATCACTCCATGACCCATAAACTATTCCTTGTCGTTCCACTTCTTTGGTGTTTGTTGGGGTGTGCCCAAAAAGAATCCCTTGATTTGGGTAAATCTTATCAACAAAAAATAGAGGTTTCATTAAATCATGCCATACAACATGCTGGTAAAGTGTGTTTGGATACCGAGGGAAAAGGTAAGGGTGACTATGAAATCATATCGGGCTCGTGGTCCGAGTATGAGCCTGCTTGGCACACGGGTCAGCTGATTCAAGGGCTTTTGGAAGCCTACCAGGTGACCCAAAACCAAGATGCTTTAAACTATGCGATAAAAGGTGGGGATTGGTGGGTAGGTCTACAGTTTCCCGATGGACATCCCCTAGCAGGTTATATGAATGCTATTCATGGCTCAAGTGTGGGAAATTTGATTAATACGACCACCATTACCGATGGAACGCCTGGGCTCTTCGACCTAAGCGCAGTAACGGGAGACAATAAATATGCTGAAGTCGCCAGCTCAGCTGGAAAATGGATTTTGGACAACCTCTATATTCCGGAGCATCGGCTAAGCTATAACATTGTGAATCCGGAAACCGGAGAAATCTGGAAAGACAAAAGTCCGCATGCCCAGCATCAAGGTCATGAAATTACAATCAAGCAGGTTGCACGACCCAATGCCGAGGGCTATTTGTGGAAAGACATGTTTGAATTTACCGGAGAGGAACGTTATAAAGATGCCTTTTTAGAGGTTTGCGATGGACTCATCGCCAGTCAAAGTGAAAATGGCTTCTGGATGGATTTTGAGCCGAATGACCCCAACACTGGAAAAATCCATGCACGATTCAACACTTGGAATGCGGAGGCTTTGATTGAAGCATACACCCTGACTAAAAATCAGAA
>NZ_CAKZYF010000016.1 GCF_937884665.1 uncultured Allomuricauda sp.
CTGATTTCTGATGTCTGATTTCCGATGTCCGATGTCGGATGTCCGATGTCTAGAACTAAAAACTTTAAACACCCTCTTTCCCCATTCATCAAGAATCCATAGCGTATCCATCCACTAGTACTAGTCCCGTTTGATTAACATTTACCGTGGTGTCAATACAACTTCCATTGCCTATTTTTCTTGGGTAAATCCACATAAAGTACCTCTATCATGAATCGAAGGACACTTATAAATACCTTAGGGTTGGCCCCTTTGGCCCTGATTTCGTCAAAAATT
The DNA here is from genome assembly GCF_937884665.1 of uncultured Allomuricauda sp. Taxonomy (GTDB): domain Bacteria; phylum Bacteroidota; class Bacteroidia; order Flavobacteriales; family Flavobacteriaceae; genus Flagellimonas. Next base: position 277 of record NZ_CAKZYF010000016.1, read on the forward strand.
ACAAGTTTTGATTCCATCGTGGCCCATCTTATCAAACGCTGGAAAAAATCTGAGGAATATACTTTGGCCGTTTTTAACACCATGCCCTCAGCAGAAATTGAATTTAGGCCCTCAAAAGAGCAGTTTAGTTTTGCCCAACATTTCTTGCACCTGGCTTTTATCAATGTGACGTATTTTGGCGTTTTGATGGATTCCAAAACCTATAAAGACATTTATGCACTTTTGGAAGCTGATTTCATCATTCCTCCCCCAGATGGGATAGATGTATTTCAACCCGATACGCTCAAGGCAAGACCATCCGAAGAGAATGCAGCTTTGGTGTCCCGTTATGTTTCACAAACCTACGCGTATGTCCTTTCCAGCTTAAACCAATTGGAGGATGCCCAGCTCACCGCTGGATTGGATAAGGAAAAACCGGAATATTTATCCGGTCATACCTATTTGGATTTAATTATTCGGGGAGAGGCCCATACGGCGCACCACCGGGCACAGGCCATCGCATATTTACGTATGAAAGGAATTCGGCCCCCAGGTTATTCCATAAATAACAAGTTCTAAAACCGTAAAAAAAACGCACCCACCTTTTAAAAGTGAATGCGCTTTCGCAAATAGCCAATCAAAAAGTATTTTTTACTCGCCCTGGCCCAAGGAAAAAGCACGCTGACCATCGAACTCGTAGAGGTTTTCGGTCTTTACGACATCGTATTCCAGATGGTGCAGCTTGGACAAGAGCGCAACGACCTGTTCAAACTCAATTTGCGCATACTGAGGTTGTTGCCCATCTATTTGGGCATCTACCCCTACAAATCGGCATCGCCAGTGATCTGTGCAATACGTCTCTTTAAGTCCTTCTGGATATACCTTTACCCCGCGGTTGGTAATCATTTTCAGTTTTAACCTATAAATGTCCAAATTGGAAAGGGCTTCACCCAATGCGTCTGGGTCGTGACCCTGCCAATCCAAGAAGACATCCACACCAACCAATTTTTTCTGTTGGTAAATGCGCACGTATTCTGGTATCCGAATAGTGCCATTGCCCTGCGAAAGAACACTTTTGGTCAAATTCTCCGGGGACTGCCCCAGGTTTTCAATCACTTTGTCCGCAAATTTCTGTGTATTGACTTTCTCTCTGCTGATACCTTCCTGATAAATATCTGCAGTATGATATCCCTGTTCCAAAGCGGTAAGCCAAGCATTTTTGACCTTATCCCCTATTTCCGGCTGACCAATATGGGCCAACATGGCCACAGCGGCGTTGATAAGCCCCGAAGGATTGGCGATACCCGCTCCAGAAATATCCGGTGCAGAACCGTGGATAGCCTCAAACATAGCAACATTTTTCCCAATATTCGCCGAGCCACACATGCCCACGGAACCACCAACTTCTGCGGCAACGTCTGAAATAATATCGCCATATAAGTTTGGGGTGACCACAACATCGTACTTTTCAGGGTTTGCGGCCAAACGCGCTGACCCTATGTCAATAATTTCTGTGGCATTCTGAATATCTGGATACTCCTGGGCAATTTCATCAAAGACCGTGTGAAAAAGTCCATCGGTCAATTTCATGATATTGTCTTTTATCATACAGGTAACCCTTTTGCGACCAAAGGCTTTGGCATACTCAAATGCGTAGCGTACAATACGTTCGCAACCCGGTCGGGTAATTAGTTTTAGGCATTGGTACACATCTTGGGTCTGACGATGCTCAATACCGGCATACAGGTCTTCCTCATTTTCCCGGATGATGACCACATCCATCTTTGGAAAATGGGTGGGTACGTATGGATGTAAAGCCGTGACTGGACGCACATTGGCAAAAAGTCCCAGTGACTTTCGCAAAGTAACGTTCAAACTTTTATAACCCTTGCCTTGAGGAGTGATTACAGGCGCTTTAAAGATGATTTTGTTGTTGCGAATGGCCTCCCAGGCATTTGCATCGATTCCCGAACTGTTACCGGACAGATACACCTTTTCTCCCAACTCAATGAACTCAGGTTCTATGTTGGCACCCGCAGCTTCTAATATGCGCAACGTGGCCTTCATAATTTCCGGTCCTATGCCATCGCCATTAGCAACAGCGACTTTAACCGGTGTTTGAACATGTTTTTCCTGAAATTCTTTGATTAATACCTTTGTACCCATATGTAGTTTGTTTAATTATTTTGGGCAAATATGGCGAGAATAGTTTATAAAATATTATTTAACTATTTTAAATAAAACATTAATAAAATTTATGTTTTATATGAAAAACCCCTGTATTTACAGTTAAAATCAGTCAAAAATGATATGCGTATTCTAGGGTTGAAGTTCTTCTGTGGACGTAGAAATTATATTTCTTTTAAGACTTAGGTTAAACGTTTTAAGGTAAAACAGCACTTTTCATGTTTCTGAATAGCGAAACGAACAGTAATCTTTCATAATCCCGCGTTACTTATGTATATCTATTTAAACTATTAAATCGGAACTGTTCTATGTATCAGGCCAAGATTGATTATAAATTCTAATACGATAACTTCTAAAGTTGAAATATTGCATTTCGATAGCGATCAAATGGAAATCTAATGGTAAAATCAGTTTAACCTTTATTTACTGAAAGAATAATCTTAATTTTCCACTTCAATTTTAAATTTTTGAAAAGATGAAAAAATGTTTTTTTTTGATATTTTTTATGAATGTTTTGTTCGCCGCTTATTCTCAAATTACTGATAATGCTACACTCAGTTTAAGTCATAATTCTTTAATACTGGGAGATATTGTGTCACTTTATGGGAACCGGCTAAATCAACCCTCTATGTATGGTTTTGGCGTCATCAACAGTACCCTATATTATAAGAGTGCTCAAAAACATCAATGGTATATGGGTACAAATTATGATAATGGCGCAAATTTAAAAATGGAACTTACTGACAATCAATTAATAATAAAACCAAAAATTGAATTAAGCAGTACAATCAGCTTGCTCCATAACTCAGCTTTCACAGGGGATATTATCTCTCTTTACGGAAATAGGCTCAACCAAACTGATATGTATGGTTTTGGTGTTTCCGATGCTTCATTATACTACAAGAGCGCTCAAAATCATTTGTGGTACATCGGAAATAACCATGATAATGGAGTAAGTGCCATAATGAAATTAGAAGGAACTCTGCTCACACTAGATGGTAAAATAAGAACGGAAGAGGTTAAAGTAGAAGTCATCAATGCTCCTGATTACGTTTTCGAACCAGATTATGACCTAAGTACATTACAAGAAATCAAAGAATACATCGCTATAAACAAACACCTACCTGAAATTCCAACTGCCAGAGAAATGGAAAACAATGGCATCTATATAGGTGATATGAACATGAGACTTTTAAAAAAAATTGAAGAACTGACTTTACATCAAATCGAACTGTTAGAAAGATTAGAAAAAGCTGAATCCAAAATCAGAAAATTGGAAAACCATAGAAAAAGAGTTCCTTAAATTATTACAAAACAGATACTTTTCTATTCATTAAAAATTCATTCTTAA
>NZ_CAKZYF010000017.1 GCF_937884665.1 uncultured Allomuricauda sp.
CCACGACCTGCTGATTACAAATCAGCTGCTCTAGCCAGCTGAGCTATACCGGCCTTTACAGCCTTTTTTAAATAAAAAAAGCCCGTTATTTCTAACGGACTGCAAATGTAGCGTTTTATTTTTTTAATCAAAATAATTTTAAAAAATTTTTGGTCAGGCTTTGGTGCGCAATTTTTCCTTCTTTTTTACCAGCTGTCTTTCAAGGGAACTGCATGCAGAATCCACTGCTTCTTCAAAGGATTTACACTGCTTTTTCACCATAAATTTATCTCTTGGGACCAGCAATTTAATCTCCACAATCTTATTTTCTTTTGCGCTTGTATTTTCGACTTTTAGGTACACATCCGAGCTGATTACCTTATCATAGAACAGATCTAATTTATCCATTCGTCTTTTGACAAAGTCAATCAATTTACCATCCGCCACAAAATTTACAGATTGTGTATTTACTTCCATACAATGTTTGTTTTTAAGCCACCAAAAAAAGGTAGGCAGGTTAAACTTAACAAGAACTTTATGTCTTGTTTCTTGGATGGGCCTTGAGGTGTGCCTTTTTTAACTCGGCTATATTGTTGTGGGTATACACCTGTGTAGACGCCAAACTGGCATGGCCCAGTAACTCTTTCACAGCATTCAAATCGGCTCCTTTATTAAGCAAATGCGTCGCGAAGGTATGCCGGAGCACATGCGGACTCTTTTTTACTTTAGGAGATACTAAACTAAAATACTTATTTATGGTGCGATAAACAAGTGTTTCATAAACTTTACGGCCACCTTTTGTCAAAAACAAATAGGTTTCGTCCTGGATATTTTTAAGATAAGAACGCTCTTTTAGATAGCTAAGGAGTAGAGAGGATATACTGGGCAGCAAAGGAAGGATTCGTTCTTTTCTCCTCTTCCCAAGTACTTTAATCGTATTGTTGGCGTAATTGATATCATCCATTTTAATATTGACCAGTTCTGTTCTTCGAATCCCAGTGGCGTATAATATTTCTATTATGAGTCTATCGCGCTGACCTTCAAAGTCATCCTCAAACGGTATTGATCGGAATACTTCTTCCATTTCCTTTTCAGAGAAGGGCACTTCTACCTTTTTGTCTGTTTTTAAAGCTCTGTGCATCTTAAGTGGGGATGAAACAATCTGTTCGGTTTTTTGGAGAAACTTGTAATACGCGTTCAGGGATGATATTTTCCTATTGATGGTCCTATTGGACAACCCACTTTCGGATAACTGTACAATCCAACTCCTTATAAGGGGATAATGGGCTTCGTCAATATCCGCTAAGTCAAATTCCTTGAAACAGAACCCGGCAAACCTTTCAATATCTTTTTTGTATGCGGTCACCGTGTGTTGAGAATAATTTTTCTCTAGCTTGAGATAATCTGTAAAGGCTTCCAGAAACATATTTCAAAGGTATCAAAAGACTTCAAAAAAAATCCCCCGTGGTTACACCACAGGGGACTCTATATATGTTTTGAGATAAAACTTTAAATCTCTTCACTGTCTCTTAGACCTTGAATGTACTGTGCTTTCTGCACAATGGCTCTCCGCCTCACAGAAGGTTTAGTATATTGTTGTCTAGTGCGCAGTTGGCGCATAGTACCGGTTTTATCAAACTTGCGCTTAAATCGTTTTAAAGCTCTATCGATGTTCTCTCCTTCTTTAACTGGTATTATTAACATGGGCAACAACCTCCTTTCTTTAAAAATTTAGATGGCAAAGATAGGACTTAATTTCAAATACGGAAAAAAGATTCATGAAATTAATCCTGTACTACGGGGGCAAAGCTCTTGTTATCTATCATAATTTTAGCGAGAATTTCCTGTAAGATTTCAGAAGTCCCACCGCCAATTCGACCCAATCGACTATCTCTTAGCATTCTGGCCAAGGGATATTCTTCCATATACCCGTAACCGCCCAACATTTGAAGACAACCATCTATTACAGTATCTGCCATTTTAGTGGACCTGTATTTTGATATGGTCGCTTCTTTTACCGAATAGACTCCTTGGTTCAACTGTTCGGCAACCGAGTAATTGTAATTTTTACAAACTTCCATTTCCGAGGTGAGCTCCACCATGGTATGCCGCAGCGCTTGCAAGCTGTCCAAAGATTTTCCAAAAGCGGTACGTTCTTTCATGTATTCCAAAGTATACTCCAGGGCATGCTCGGCCCTGGCATGTGCATTAATACCCATCACCAATCTTTCCAAATCAAAATGCTGCATGAGGTATGAAAAACCCTTGTTTTCCTCACCCATTAGATTTTCTAAGGGTATTTTTACGTTATCGAATGCAATTTCTGCGGTATCAGATGCCCTCCAACCCAATTTATCGAGTTTCGTCGCGGTGACACCTGGAGTATCGCGTTCTATTAAAAAGATACTAATTCCCTTATTTCCCTGGTCTGGGATGGTTTTGGCCGAAACTATCATGTAGTCACTGTAAAAACCATTGGTTATAAACGTTTTCGAGCCGTTAATAAGGTAGTGATCTTCCATTTTGACCGCGGTGGAACGCATACCTGCCACATCGGAACCTCCAAAAGGTTCCGTGATGCATAGACATCCTATTTTGTCCCCCATGATGCTCGGAGCCAAATACTCATTCTTGATACGCTCATCGCCCTCTGCATTCAAATGGGTCATCGCCAAGTAAACATGGGCCCAAATAGCGGCGGCAAAACCTCCTGAATTGATTTTTTGAAGTTCTTCCAATAGGATAACGGTGTAGAAAAAGTCCAAATCCAAGCCTCCATAGGTTTCTGGATAAGCAAGTCCCAAATACCCCATTTCCCCAAACTTTTTCCAAATTCCCCGATCAATGGTGCCTGTCCGTTCCCAATCATCTACAAAAGGAACCACTTCTTTTTGTAAAAAGTCTTTTAAACTGTCGCGAAACAGTTTATGTTCTTCATTGAAATACTTATTATTCATAGCAATTATTCGTCATTTGACAGGGACAAATATAGCCCAATTCTAGTAATCTTGTCCTTGGGGAACCCTTTAACCAAACCAAGTTCATCCAAAGAATCCAAAGGTCCGTTCTCATTTCGGTACGCCACGATTCGCTTTGCAGTATTCTCCGTGATGTAAACAAGCTGGCTCAATTCTTCCCAGGTTGCCGTGTTGATATTGATTTTCTGAATTTTTGGGAGAGCGATCACCTGAAATTTTCTCAGAACCCGCTCTGCCACCTCCGGTTCCAAACCATACACTTCATAAAGCTGTTCGTTGACCAGAAACCCTCCCAATCTATCCCTAAATTTTACAATTCTCGCAGAGAGCTTTTGTCCCACACCAGAAATCTGCCTGAGCTCTTGGGCGGTAGCTTGATTTAAATCAATCATTTCAGACTTCTTTTTGAAACGGGCACTGGTTTTCGCCTTGACCGCTCCAGCCTGGTTTTCCAAAACCCAATCCGGAAATTTGAAATAAGGCGATATCGACTGTAGCAAGGAGTCTGAAATTTGGGTCACCTTTTGAAAATCCGCAGCGGAATTAACATATTTACCGGTTTTCCTAAATTCCAACAATCGGTCAATCTCTGTGGTGGACATTCCTAAGGTATATCCTTTGAAGTCTGTTATAAAATTGGGATTGAACGGATAAATTTTGGGAGCTTTTGGTAGCAGTGCCAAAGTTTTTAGACTATCAACCTGTTGTTGTGCCCGATTGTCCAAAACAATCCCTGCTTCAGCCTCAGAATTGGTGGTTTTTATGACCCAATAGAACGACTGAAGAAGGACAAGTAAAACCACCAAATAGAAAATGCCGTTCTGTTCTTGTTTGGTGAACTGAAAGAAAGCTTTAAAATTTTTCAAGAATTATGCTATTTCCGTATGGTTTTGATAGCCGCGACATATTTGGTGAGCTCATCCCTTACTTTCGGTGCCAAAATTACCAAACCAATCATATTTGGTACCATCATGGCAAAAATCATGGCATCGGAAAAACCAACCACAGAGCCAAGACCAGCCGCAGAGCCAATAACAACGAAAAGACAGAATATTGCCTTGTAGACGTATTCCATTTTCTTGTTCCTTCCGAACAAAAAAGCCCATCCTTGGTAACCATAATAGGACCAGGATATCATAGTACTGAACGCAAATAATACCACAGCGATGGTAAGCACATAGGGGAACCATGAAATCACTGATTCGAAGGCACCTGAGGTCAACAAGATGGCCTGTGCATCATTCAAGGTGGCATTTTCTGGGTTTACATTCCCAGTGATAATAAGAACCACGGCGGTCATTGTACAAACTACCACAGTATCGACAAAGGGTTCCAACAAGGCGACCATACCTTCCGACGCCGCATATTTGGTCCTTACGGCAGAATGCGCTATAGATGCAGAACCTACGCCGGCTTCGTTGGAAAAAGCAGCTCTACGGAAACCTTGTACCAAAACGCCAATGGCTCCTCCTACCACGCCTTCAGGACTAAAAGCCCCATTAATAATTTGCATAAAGGCATCACCGATCATGTCGTATCTCGCCACCAGGACAAAAATAGAGGCACCCACATAAATCACCACCATGAATGGAACAATCTTATCCGTAACCTTTGCAATTTTCTTTATCCCTCCTATGATTACAATTCCCACAAAAACGGCCATAACGATACCGAAAAGCCAACCTCGTTGGTAGAGAAAGGAATTTTCACCTCCGGTCATGTGCTCCACCAACTGAAACGCTTGATTTACCTGGAACATATTCCCACCTCCAAATGAACCGCCGATCACAAAAATGGCGAACAAAACGGCTAAAACTTTACCTAACTTCTCTAGTCCCTTTGTCTTTAGACCTTTGACCAAATAGTACATAGGGCCACCATATACGGTTCCGTCAGCTTCTATATCCCTATATTTCACACCTAGAGTACATTCCACAAATTTCGAAGCCATTCCCAGAAGTCCGGCAACAATCATCCAGAATGTTGCGCCAGCACCTCCAATGGAGACCGCTATGGCCACACCCGCGATATTACCCAGTCCAACGGTACCGGAAAGTGCGGCGGTCAGGGCTTGAAAATGAGAGACCTCCCCGCTATGGCCTTCCACCGCGATAGTTTCCCGAATGTCATCTCCTGGTGTGGGATCTCCTTTCATCGGAAGGGCTTCATGATGGTCAAGTTCATCATACTTTCCGCGAACGATGTTAATAGAGGTAAAAAAGCCCCTGAAATTGATCAGTTTAAAATAGAAAGTGAAATAGGTCGCACCAATAATCAATGGGAACAAAACCCAATACACACTAATATCTTCGGTAAAAGGAATCTGATAGAAAATAAAGTCGACAAACCATCCCGTTGCGTTTCCAAAAGCCTCATCGATTTGTTGGTCCAGACCTTTCTCCTGGGCAAAAGTGCAAATGGGCAATAACAAGGTGAAAAGTGACAGAAGTCTATGCTTCATAATTTGTAAAGTTTGGTATGTTAAATTGATGTAAAGGGGGCAATATCCTAAAAAAAAACAACGGAGTCAAATTATCACGCTGTTAAACTACCCTATCTTGAACATATGGTTGAGTTTGTCAATTTGCTCTGCCCTTCCGAGAACGATGACTTTTCCTTTGGGTTCCAATATCAAATCGGCCTCAGGATTAATGAGGTAATTTCCTTTGGGATCGATATAACCGATAATGGTACAACCTGTCTTCCGCCTCAAATCCAAATCCCGTATGGAACGACAATCTATCTGATTGGTCAAATCCTCTATCTCCACTTCTTCCAGGTTGGTCGTGTGTTCTCCTTCTATGGACAAATGGTTGATAAACGTTATTAAATCGGGCATGACCACCAGAGATGCCATGTGATCGCCACCAATTTTATCTGGCATGATCACCTTATCTGCGCCTGCCAGTTGGAGTTTGGTCAACGAATTTAATTGGGAGGCTCTACTAATGATAAACAGTTTTTTGTTCAACTGCCTGGCCGATAGTACAATGAACAAGTTCGCGGCATCGTCAGGCACGGCCGTTATGAGGTATTGGGCTCGGTCAATGCCCGCTTCCAAAAGAACTTCATCTTCATTGGCATCACCTTCCACAAAAAGTATTTCGCCCTCATGCCTTTCAATCACTTCTCTATTTTTTTCGATGACAACAAAAGGTTTTTTGTAGGCTTTTAATTTATCCGCAGCCTGCATGCCATTTCTTCCAAAACCACAGACGACAATGTGGTTTGATAGGGCCTCAATCTTTTTTTTCAATTTTTTCTTCTTTAAGGTTTGAAGTGAACTCCTTCCCAGGAGATATTCGGTAATCACGGAAATTGCGTAACCGAAGATGAAAACACTGGTAACAATTAAAAATACGGTAAAAATCTTAGCATTGGCATCCAAAGGTTTAACTTCGGAAAATCCGACGGTGGTCACCGTAATGATGGTCATATAAACGGCTTCTATCCAAGTAAAATCAGAAAGCAGTTTATAGCCCAGCACACCAAATGAGAGCACCAAAATCATCAAAAAGAGCGCAAGAACAATTTTAGAACGTAAAAGTCTCACCATGGCTAGAGGTCAAAAACTGAAGTTCGCTTCGTGTATATCAAATCCTTTATTTTCAACCAGAACGCTATGAACAGATATAGGGCAAAGCCAAATCCCAAAGTGGCGAAGGTCAGGTATATAAAGGTAATGCGCACGACCCGGGCGCGAATACCCATTCGCTCTGCAATACGCCGACATACTTCAAAACCCCTTTTTTGGAAATAGTATAAAAGATTGTAAAAAAAAGACATTTTTAAATGTATGCATTTCTATTCAATAATCGCGAGCCCACATCGCATTGTAAACACCTTTTTTTGCTGCAATAGTTTTGATAAAGCTGAATCCTGGATTGACTTTGCAATGCATTTTTTGAAGGTATGCCGATCTTTTTAAAATTATTGACTATGGTATTTTTTTCTGGCTTTATCAGTGAAATCAAATCCAAGAGTCCCTCATGGGTATCCTTGCCTAAAAATCGAGAGTAACAGAATTTTAGGGGAACCAAGGTGTTGATTATCAAAAGATCTATAAAATCTGACGAAATTTTCTTTTTGCATTTCTTGGAATCCTTGCCAAAAGTGTAATGATTCTCCCAAAAAGGATGGACATCTACCTGGAACAGCGCATAAAAATCCTTTGGTTTTTCCAAATCCATCAAGGTTTGAAAAAGATGGGCATGGGTATGATATAAACGCGCCAATTGGGAAATTCTAATCGTAGGGAAGTTGTGTGGCCGCATTCCAAAAAAGGCTGGTTTTGCTTCTGGAGCTGAAAGGTCGAATTTTTGCCTTAAATAGCGATACTCCTTTTTAAGTTCTAAGTAATGGGTGTCTTTGCAACTTTCAATGTTCAGCAATCCAAAGTGTCCAAAGAACAGGCTTTCCAACTGATTTAATTGTGCACGTGTTTTCCGAATGATTGAAAAATCTAGCCGCAAGGCCCTTGAAAAGAAGAACAAGCCGTTCACCTTGGTACCAAAGTTCCTACAAAGCAAAAGAAAGAGCACGGCTTCCCAATTGTTACAAGTTTGCCTTAAAAGTTCCTCTATTCGCTTTGACTTTTCTTCTAAGCGCTCAAAATACAGGCGTTCTTCCCAATTGAACCAGATAACGGTCGGAATTTCGTGACTACTTTTCTCACAGTTAATAAATCGGATTTGGGAAGTGTCCATCAAATATTTGTAGGACGACAGTAATTCTTCGGAAATATGACCTTTAAGTTCCAAACAGGATATCTGGGACCCATCTTTTCGGAAAACTGCAATATCATCCTCCCAAACCACATGAAGAACCACGTTTTCATAGTTGGCATCCGTTTCGTGGTGATGGGCATACCAGTCCGAAGACTTTAAGTGCATCTCCGCGTTTCCAGCCCATTGCTGACCATCGATGGTAACCTTGACCTGGTGAAAATCCGGACCTTCGTTCAAATTATGAAACCCAAAGTCGTCAATCCTCAGTTTTTCCTGTTGTTGGGTGATAAGGTCAGTAAAAGGAATTTTTTTGAACTTCCATAGAAAATGGAGCAGGTCTTCGCGCATGATCTGGGACTTAAGTTTAAATGGACCGCGTATGGTTTGAGGTGTAGGTAAATACGCAGGGTAAACTTAAGAATTATTCCGCAACTTTCCCTTCCCAGTTCATAAATCCGCCTTCAAGGTTGTAGGCGTTCTTTATACCAATGCTATTCATAATGGCGCAGGCTTGTCCACTTCGATTTCCCGACCGGCAATACACATAATAGTTTTTGGTCTTGTCCAATTTTTCAAGTTCATTCAAAAACTCCTGCCCCAAATAAATATCGATTTGGGTAGCCCCCGGAATGTATCCCTCTTCCAATTCTTCTGCGGTTCGCACATCTAAAATAAAGGCATTGTCGTCATTTTCAAGTTGACGTGCCCATTCTTCCTGTGATAAGTCTGACATTTCTATCTTTAATTAGGTTCAGCAAAAATAAAAATCCGGAGGATACCCCCGGATTTTAATCAATTTATTTCCAAAATCATACTTTAATGGTGCACCCTATAGCTTTGGTGGAAGTCACTTTTATCTCTTTTCCGGCCAACATCGCGTCCACAGCATCCTCTACAAAAGTTTCATCCACTTGGGAGGCGTCCTGATAGTTATCATCTATGGCACCAATATATTTTACCATATTTCCACTTGATGTTTTTTCCAAAAGATAAACATGTGGGGTTCGCGTTGCACCAAATTGCGGATAAACTTGCTGCCCTTCGTCAAAAAGATACGGGAAGGTAAATCCCTTTTCCTCGGCGCGCGCTTTCATTTTTTCAAAGCTATCCCCAGCCTTGACCGCAGGATTGTTCGGATTAATGGCAATTACAGGTACTCCCTTGGTTTTGTATTTTGCATCAAGAGCAATGATGCGGTCTTCGTAAGCTACAGCGTAAGGACAGGTATTACAGGTAAAAATGATAAGAAATCCCTTGGCGTCTTCAAAATCGGACAGAGAAACCATTTTTCCATCAATGTTCTTCAATGAAAAATCGTTGGCCATATCACCAATACCATAGCCCGCGTCAGCAGGAGCTTCGATAACAAATGCGCTCAATGAAACGAAAAGTACCAAAGCGCCTAAAATTTTTAAGGTTTTCATTTTCTCTTAATTTATGAATTGATTTAATTCTTCAGTTAATTCTTCATACGTAAATCCACGTTCGTAAAAACTGCGTTTATCCTTATTGTAGATCAAGGTGGCCGGAATACCTCCGCCCCATGCGTCAGAAACTTTGGGTATCCAAGTATTCTGTTTGGGATCATCGAGTATTACTACCTCGGAGCTAAGTCCTTTTTTTTCAACAAAAGGCTCCAAACGTGATTTCCACATACTTGGCATATCCAAGCTCACCAAAATGACCTTTACACCCGCCTGCCCAAATTCTGAATTGACCTTCTCAAAATAGGGAAGTTCTTCAATGCAAGGTTTGCACCATGTAGCCCAAAAGTTAACGATATATGTAGTGCCGTCTTCTTTGTACAATAAAGGCTCAAAGGAATCAAAGTCATACACAGGAAACTTTACTTCATTAGGTTTCGTATCACTTTTCCCCACCGAGCTACTGGCAAGACCATCTTGTTCGGCCTCTTTAGATTTCTCGACCTTCCCCAAGCAACCGGTCAGCACGGAAAACAGTAGTAGAGCTGGAACAATTAGGTATCGCATGGTTTCAAGTAAAAACAACTAAAAGTAACCATTGCATTACGCAACTATCTTTTTTTTAACAAAACTTTATCTCGTAAAAAATGGAAAGTATATATCGGACCCTTTACATTTGTATATACAACTATTGTAAGTACATGAATGTTGAAGAAATTATAAAGACTGCTCATAAGATTCCCCTGGAAAGCAGAACCTTAATTCACATGACCTTGGTACATAACCAGCTCAATGAACGAATCAATGCGGCGCTCAAGCCTTTTGAGGTTTCTCTTCAACAATTCAATGTACTTCGTATACTTCGGGGACAAAAAGGGAAACCTGCCAATCTTTCGACGCTAAATGAGCGAATGGTCACCAAAATGAGCAACACCACCCGTCTCGTGGATAAGCTGCTCGTTAAGGGCTTCGTAACCCGGGCCGTTTGTGAGACCAATAGGCGAAAAGTGGAAATTGTCATTACAGACCTTGGTATGGAGATACTTGCACAGATGGATAAGGAAGTAAAATCCGCAGAAAAAAAAGCAGTGTCCAACTTGACCCAAGATGAATTGGAAACCTTAAATATATTACTTGATAAATTTTAAAATGAGCACAATACTAGAAAACCTCAACTGGCGCTACGCCACCAAAAAGTTCGACCCCACCAAAAAAATATCCGAACAGGATTTGGATACCATTTTTGAAGCTATCAAACTAAGTCCTTCTTCTTATGGATTGCAACCTTTTCATGTGCTTTCCATAACCGATGAGGCTACCCGAAAAGAATTGCAGCCCGCATCCTGGAACCAATCCCAAATCGTCGATGCCTCCCATATTTTGGTATTCGCGGCAAAATCCGAATTTGGTGGTGAGCTTGTGGATGATTACTTGGAAAACGTCAGTACAACCCGAGGAATGGATATTGAAAGTCTAAAGGGCTATGGCGATTTTATGAAATCCAAACTTCTGGATTTACCAACTACGGTAAAGACCACATGGACGTCCCGTCAAGCGTATATTGCTTTGGGCAATGCAATGACCGCCGCGGCGGGCCTAAAAATCGATACATGTCCCATGGAAGGTTTTGAACCTGATAAATATGACGATATCCTTGGTCTTACGGACAAAGGTCTTACCAGTGTGGTCGTCCTCGCCATTGGTTATCGTTCTGAGGAAGACGACACACAGCATTACGCCAAAGTGCGTAAAAACAACGAAGAATTATTTACACACATATAAATCATAACACTCTTAAATTAAAATCATGAAAACAAGCATTTTATCATTAGCATTGACCCTAGTTTTTGGAGGAGCTCTATGGGCCAACCCCATTGATGGAGAGAAGAAAACCGTCAATACCAGCGAAAGCAAGGTTACCTGGAAAGCTTACAAAGTAGGTGGTTCCCATGTAGGTACCATAGATTTAAAATCCGGTTCCTTGGAATTTGATGGAGAAACCTTGGTAGGTGGCGAATTTGTCGTGGATATGTCCACCATTAACACTACGGACCTAACCGGAGACTACAAGAACAAGTTGGATGGTCATCTACATTCGGACGATTTCTTTTCAACCGCTTCAAACCCGACTTCATCTTTGGTTTTCACAGGGGTTAAGCAAACTGGAAAAAACGCATACAGCGTTACCGGTGACCTCACCATTAAGGGTATCACCAAGCCCATTACCTTTGATCTCTCTGTATATGGAAGCAAAGCAACGGCCTCTTTGAAAGTTGACCGAACGAATTTCGACGTAAAATATGGGTCAGGAATTATCGGAACTGCCAAAGACAAACTGATTTACGATGAGTTTGATTTGGTTGTCGACCTACAGATGTAATTGACCTAAGTTTAGTGTTTGGAAATCCCGCTGGATGTTGTATTCGGCGGGATTTTTAATTCAACGCTGTACCGGATATTCATTAATCCAGTTAAAACCTCTTTTTTCCAAGAAAAAGCTATCCCTACCATATTTGGCCTTTGAAATAATAACCAAGGTATCCGCTTTGCTGATACCGTTTAGTAAAAAGACACTGTCCTTTTCCGTGTAATGGAAGTTGTAACTAGGATACTTCTTGAGAAAAGGTGTCAATTCCAACGTTTTTTTCTGGGTATCAATCACATGTTTCATAGCCATTCTTTCCCCGTCCATCCTTATGATCAAACTGGTTTTTTTATCTACTATCAATTTTCTCCAACGTATAGTATCTGTAACCAGTGGAGGTAAAACTCTTTTGTTGATTTGATAGGAATCAATATGATAAATACCATACAAAGGGGATTCAGGCACCCTTTTTCCATGCACTTTTTGAGTTTTTAATTGACTTGCAATAAGGTTAAAGGTTATGTAAAAAATAAACATGAATTTCAGACCGTACCCGATATAATTGTGGTACTTATTTTCAAAATAACTTCTTATTGGACGGGAAGTTGTATTTCTATTTAGCAGAAAGAAATCAGTGATGCTCTTAAAATCAGGAATCAGAATAAAAAGGGAAATCAAACATAAATGGAAAGAAAAAAGTTTAACGGGCACATCATAACTCATGTTCAGCATGAAAACGTTGAACATTATCCCAAAAACAAGTAACCCTCCCAAGACTTTCGTATATCTTGACAAAAGAAAAAGCCCTCCAACCAGTTCCAAAAGTCCAGTGAAAATTGAGTAGGTTTCAGAATATCCCATAAACTTCCACATGAGCCCCATTGGCGAAGACTCCCCATAGGTACGAGTCATATTTATGAGGCTCAATTCAGGGAATTGTAAGTAAAATATTTTTGAGAAACCATACACAAACATCATGTATGCCAAATAATATCTTAGTATCACCAAAAACAGGAGAAACAACCGCCTCGAATTAAAATGGCGTGCTCTTATAAAAGAAAACACCAAAGCCAGGAAAAAAGCGATAAGAAAACGCAACAGTGCCAAAAGGTAATCATAGGTGGTATCACCACTACCCCTGCCAGAAAAAGAAAGTTCTCCTTGGTATCCAATTATATTCTTCGCGAAAATGGGGGTAATAGATTCCCAAAACGAAGCTACCCAATCGGAAATGTACCCTCCAATACCAAAGGGAACATGGTTCAAAGGAAAAGGAAACAGATAAAGAAAAAAATATGTTAGAAAAAAACCTATACCTATTTTCCGTAACAAATTCATTTCCTAAAGCAATCGAAGAATTTGATAATAATCACAAATTAAGCCAAAAATAAGGTTCATAAAACCATTCATTTATTTGCATACCCATTTTCTTACAACAAAATTGTGTAGAAATAATTTCCTTTCTATATTTGAATCATGCAGAATAGCACAATGCAAACATGGTGGTGGAATTCCTTACGACGGATATCGTGAGCTGGTCCCCATTGTAAACATATATGAGGCTTGTCATCACGACAAGCCTTTTTTAGTTAAAAAATTTCAGTTTTCTTAAAATGACGTACAAATTAAGGTCCCATTATAAAAAAATCCTGGCCGACACCATTACCCCGGTCAGTGTGTATTTAAAAATACGGGACAAATTTCCCAATAGCATCCTATTGGAAAGTAGCGATTATCACGCCAACGATAACAGTTTTTCCTATATCTGCTGCAACCCCATAGCCTCCATTAAAATTGAAAATGAAATCATAACGGAGATGTTGCCCGATGGTACATCCCAAAACACACCGATAAACAATTCCATCGATGTCACTCGAACCATTCACGAATTTTCCCAAAAATTTGTAGTGGAAAACAATGGTTTCAAGTTTATCAACAACGGGCTTTTTGGATATATGGCCTATGATGCCGTTCGCTATTTTGAAGATGTGGAGATTCACCCCAAACCGAACTCAATTCAAATTCCGGATATCTACTATGCCGTGTATCAAAACATAATTGCCATCAATCACTTCAAAAATGAGGCGTATATTTTTGCGCATTGCTACGACCGGGATAGTAATGTAGAAGAGATTGAGCAGTTGCTGAATGTGAGAAGCTTTGCTTCGTATACCTTTTCCTTGGAAGGTGGCCCGGAATCCAATCTAAAGGACGAAGAATACATTGAACATGTGGCTTTGGCCAAAAAACACTGTCAACGCGGCGATGTTTTCCAATTGGTCCTTTCAAGACGTTTCAGCCAAGGTTTCAAAGGGGATGAGTTCAATGTATACCGTGCGCTGCGGTCCATCAACCCCTCACCCTATCTGTTCTACTTTGATTATGGCAATTTCAAAATCTTTGGAAGTTCGCCAGAAGCCCAATTGATAGTCAAGAACGGAAAAGCTGAAATTCACCCTATCGCTGGAACCTACAAAAGAACCGGAAGCGATGAACAAGACGCGGCCTTGGCCAAACAGCTCGCACAGGATGAGAAGGAGAATAGCGAGCATGTTATGCTGGTGGATCTGGCAAGAAACGACTTAAGTCGAAATGGAAATACCGTGAACGTGGAAACCTATCGCGAAGTACAATACTTCTCACACGTCATTCATCTGGTTTCCAAAGTGACGGGCCTCAAGAAAAAGGATATCCCCACAATGAAGGTTGTGGCCGATACCTTTCCTGCGGGTACACTGAGCGGGGCGCCCAAGCACATGGCCATGCAGTTGATTGAAAAATATGAAAAAACAGGACGTTCCTATTATGGAGGAGCTATCGGATTTATGGACTTTAAAGGCAATTTCAACCATGCCATCATGATTCGGACCTTCCTGAGCAAGAATCATAAATTACATTACCAGGCCGGAGCCGGTTTGGTTGCCGCTTCAAATCCCGAGACTGAGCTCCAAGAAACTTTCAACAAATTGGGAGCATTGACAAATGCCCTTACAATTGCCGAAACAATCTAAGCTATGGGAAGAAAGATTTTGATGATAGACAATTACGATAGTTTCACCTACAACCTCGTGCACTATTTGGAAGATTTGGATTGCGACGTAACCGTAAAGCGCAATGACCAATTGGATTTAGAAGACGTAAAGCCCTTCGAAGAAATCGTATTATCGCCAGGCCCCGGAATTCCGGACGAAGCGGGCTTACTGAAATCCATTATTGGGACCTATGCCCCTAGCAAACGTATTTTTGGAGTCTGTTTGGGGCTACAGGCCATTGGAGAGGTTTTTGGTGGGAGTTTGATAAACCTGGACCAAGTATATCATGGTATTTCAACCAAGATCAAAGTTTTAAAAGAGGATGTCCTATTTAAAGGAATACCCAAAGAAATTGAAGTAGGTCGCTATCATTCCTGGGTGGTCCACCCCGACTTGCCCAAAGAATTGGAAGCCACTTCTATTGATGAAAATGGTCAGGTGATGTCATTGAGACATAAAACGTATGCGGTCACTGCCGTACAATTTCATCCAGAATCGGTTTTGACACCTCATGGAAAACAGATGTTAAAAAATTGGCTTGATAGATAAAAAACCATGAAAATAGAAATGAGGCCATGGGGCATATACAAGAAAGGGTTAAGGTTTTTCAACTGTATTGAATTTTCCTCACTCAATCCTCCACAATCTCATATCCAAACACTATG
>NZ_CAKZYF010000018.1 GCF_937884665.1 uncultured Allomuricauda sp.
AAAAATGCAAATTGGGGGTAAAGCGTGGGCAATTGGGTACAAAACTTGATCTTTACGTATTTGCCCTTATATCCGGGAGGCGGCGTATGTTCTATGATGGGCAACATCACATCATTTAACTTACGGGTCGGGATTTTCTTAGAACGGTTTTTATAGACCTCCACTGCTGTTTCTATGGCCTTGTAAATGCGTTGCTTAGTGTGTACTGAAATGAACAAAATGGGCACATCGGTAAAAGGTTCCATTTGCTTTTTGATTTTTTCCTGATAGTCCCGCACGGAATTGGTTTCTTTTTCCATCAGGTCCCATTTATTGACCAAAACAACAATACCCTTGTTGTTGCGTTGCGCCAACCAAAAAATATTTTGAACCTGGCCATCAAAACCACGGGTAGCGTCCAAAACCAATAGACAAACATCACAATGTTCAATGGAACGGATGGAACGCATCACGGAATAAAACTCCAAATCTTCCTTTACCTTGGCTTTCCTTCGGATTCCTGCGGTGTCCACCAAGTTGAATTCAAACCCAAAACGGTTGTAACGGGTATCAATACTATCCCGGGTAGTCCCAGCAATTTCCGTGACAATGTAACGGTCTTCACCTATTAAAGCGTTGATAAATGAAGATTTTCCAGCATTGGGTCTACCCACTACCGCGAATCTAGGGAGTTCATTTTCCTCAACTTCACTGTCTGGCAAAACAGCAATGAGGGCATCTAAAAGTTCCCCGGTACCACTTCCATTGATACTGGAAAGCGAAAAGTATTCCCCTAGACCCAAGGCATAGAACTCTATGGCATCCGCCGCACGTTGCGCATTGTCCACCTTGTTGACCACCAAAAATACAGGCTTGGCCACTTTTCTTAAAAGCCGAGCCACTTCTTCGTCCATTCCAGTGACCCCAGATTCAACATCTACCATAAAAACAATAGCATCTGCTTCGTCGATTGCCAGTTCCACCTGCTTATCGATTTCCTTTTCGAAAACATCATCACTACCAACAACATATCCGCCAGTATCTATTAGGGAAAACTCCTTTCCATTCCAGTCACTTTTTCCATAATGACGGTCACGGGTAACCCCGCTAACAGCGTCTACAATGGCTTCGCGCCTTTGAATCAGTCTATTAAAGAATGTGGATTTTCCCACATTGGGTCTTCCTACTATTGCTACAATGGCACCCATGGGTCTCTACTTTGGGCAAAAATACCATTATTTATAAAGAAAAAATGCTACCTTTTTTTGGCAGTTTTAGGAATCCATGAGCGACCTCACCAATGAAATTATACTCCGCCCCCGTTTTAAAATCCGCATAGCGACGGATTTGGAAACCTTGATGAAAAACTTTGACCGGGAATCCGAGGCACCCTTTTTACTTAGCCGTTTGGACGAACATGTTTACTTAAAGTTTCGTAAGGAGTATACCAATTTTTGGTCACCACAGCTGCACTTGGAACTCACCTCTTTTGAGAAAGGGCTGAGTACGATTCATGGCGTTTTTGGTCCCAATCCCACTTTATGGACTTTTTTTATGTTTTTACATTTCGGGATAGGAACCTTGTTTATTATCCTGGGCATCTTTGCTTACTCAAAATATACGTTGGGCAACAACATTACCCTTTGGGTAGCTGGCATGGTATTCTTGGTAATCCTCTGGTTCGCGTTATACGCCTTGGGCCGATTTGGCAAAGCACAAGGGAAACCCCAGATGCAACAACTCCATGCGTATCTGGATAGATTGATTCAAAACTACACACAATTGTAACCAAAAAGCGCGAAAATTGCTTTCCGCGCTCTTTGATAAACAGGTTTAAATTTAGAAAAATGAAACTGATTTAGTCGTTTTCATAAATGGTAACCGTACCACTTACTTCGTTGCTTATGACAAGTAAATCCTTTCCTGTGGGGCTATCTTCAGCAGAAATGGGAAGAACTCCCTCGGGTCCAACGTCACCTGGGGTGGCCAATATTTGGATAAATTCGGGAAAGCTGGGGTTGGATATATCGTAAACTAAGATTTGGTTATTACGTTCTAAACCTACAAACAGAATTTGACGCGCCCCAATTTGAAGAATGCTCACCGCCTCAGGTTCAGCACCTTTGTCATCACTGCGGTTATCATCTCCATTGAAAGCTTCTGGCGTCAGGTCCAAGGTGATTTCAGCGATGTCATTTCCACTATCATATACCAGTTGACCTTGCCCAGACCAAATACTAAAGGAACGTGCCCCATAGTTATAGAGTTCGTCAAAATCACCATCTCCATCAATGTCCCCAAGGGTAGTGGTAGATTGTAACCTTCCTAGGTTTTCATCAAGCTGCAAAATTGCGGCATCCGGAAAAACGGTTTCATCAAAAACGAGGTCGGCCATCCGTTCCTCTTCGGAAAAACCATCGTAATCCCTCGCATCGCCTTCATTGGCGGAAACGATGTAATCGATCCCATCAACGCTGTAATAGGCCAAAGCGTCGGGTTGATAGATTCCAAAAACAGGAACACTTCTCAGCTCTTTTTTCCCATCTTCATTACTGGGATCAATTTCGTTTCCAGGAATGGAAAAATCCTTAAATCCTAAGGGAAGGATACTTTCAATTTGAAGGGTCTTTAAGTTAACAACCGCCAGTCCATTGTTTTCCTGAAGTGCCACCCAAGCGGTCTTACCGTCATTGGAAATCGTAAGAAATTCCGGTTCCACGTCAGTAGCCAAATCGGCATTTGGTCCAAATACGCGAAATCCTTCCGCTTCCAAAGCAGTTTCTTGACCGTTGAATGCGGTAAAGTCCAAAGTAGTTGTTTGTTGTGTAGCGACCTCAACGATACTGACACTACCGGGAGGGTCAATGGAGTAATCATCATTTGGCTCACCTTCGTTCGCGGACAATACATACTTCCCATTCGGGGTGAACGCGACCATATCAGGTAAAGCCCCGACCTGGGCAGAACCTATTTCGTCCAGTGTAGCCGTATCAAAAAATTCTACAAAACCATTTTCTTGTGCATTGGGCGCGCTTAAGGCCACAGCGAGAATTCCATTTTTAACCGCCACACTATTGGGAGAACCTGGGTTCGGACAATTTACTGCCCCAATCCGCGTGGGCGAATGTATATCTGAGATATCGAACACGGTAACTTCGTCCAGAGCTCCATTGGTGACGAAGAGTCTATGCGTAGCGGGGTCGTAAGCGGAAATCTCTGCGGAGTCTTCACCATCCACATCGAAGGTATTTGCGAAATTGAAATCCACAAAGGTTTCAACCGGATGGTCATCCGTGGGTTGGTCGTCATCGGAACCATCGCCCAAAAAATCATCTATTTTATCACACGAAAAGCAGGTTAGCACTAAAAATACAGGGAACATTAACTTTAGATAATTCTTCATTTTGTTTGGTTTAAAATTACCTGGAAGGTCTAAACCGAAAATGAAATAATGGTTATTGGAACACTAAATAAAGCTTTAGTTATTGTAACCAAAACGTTTAAGTTGCCCTGAATTGTTACGCCAATTTTTATTTACCTTAACATAGAGTTCGATATGGACCTGTTTACCGAAGAATTTTTCTAGGTCCTTGCGGGCCTCAACGCCCACTTTTTTGAGCGCCCGGCCCTTATGTCCTATGATGATACCTTTTTGTGTTTCCCGCTCAACCATCACTACGGAACGTATCCGGATTATCTTGTTGTCTTCTAAAAACTCCTCGGTTTCCACTTCAACCGCATAGGGAATCTCCTTCTTGTACTGTAACAAAATTTTCTCCCGAACGGTCTCATTTACAAAAAAACGTTCCGGTTTATCCGTAATCTGGTCTTTTGGAAAGTAAGGTGGTCCTTCGGGCAACAGCTCTAAAATACGTTCAAAAACTTCTTTGACATTGAAGTTCTCCAATGCTGAAATGGGGTAGATCTCCACATTGGGAAGTACACCTTGCCAATACTCTATTTGTTGTTCTAATTGAACCTGGTCTGAGGTATCAATTTTATTGAGCAACAAAAGAACCGGTGTCTTACTGGTCGAAATTTTCTTGAAGAACAACGCATCTTTCAGTCCTTGTTCTCCAATTTCAACCATGTAGAGCATCACATCGGCATCCTCAAAGGCAGATTTTACAAAATTCATCATAGAGGATTGTAATTCA
This sequence comes from uncultured Allomuricauda sp., assembly GCF_937884665.1. Classification (GTDB taxonomy): domain Bacteria; phylum Bacteroidota; class Bacteroidia; order Flavobacteriales; family Flavobacteriaceae; genus Flagellimonas. The sequence continues at coordinate 4,137 of NZ_CAKZYF010000018.1, forward strand.
TAAGCCGGTTTAATGATGCCGGGGGTATCTGAAAAAACCACCTGAAAATCTTCTCCATTGACAATACCAAAGATGCGATGCCGGGTAGTCTGCGCCTTGGAGGTAATAATGGATAGTTTCTCTCCAACCATAGCATTCATCAAAGTGGACTTTCCCACATTGGGATTTCCAATAATATTGACGAAACCAGATTTATGCATGCTGTCGTTTCATTTTTGTGAAGTACACTTTGGCCTCCCGGTTCACTTGGGGTGCCAACAGCAATACAGCGATCATGTTTGGTATGACCATCAAAGCATAGGAGAGATCAATCAGGTTTTTAACGACATCCAAAGAGGCTATCGCCGCAAAGACGATCATTATCACAAAATATACATTGTACAATTTACCTATTTTGGCATTGGTCAAAAAGGAAAGGCTTTTTACGCCGTAGTAGGAATATGTAAAAAGGGTTGAAAGTGCGAAAGCCGTTACGATTACCATAAGCAGGTCGTCCCCGTAAGTTCCCAAAGTGGTCCTAAAGGCTTCCAATGTCATCACGATGCCATTGGTGTCATTCTGATATGCACCGCTTAAAATAATTACCACTGCTGTAAAGGTACATACCAAAATGGTATCGATAAAAGGTCCCAACATGGCCACCAAACCCTCTCGGATGGGTTCATCGTTTTTGGACTGGCCGTGGTACATCGGTGCGCTGCCCAGTCCCGCCTCATTGGAAAACATGGCCCTACGGACACCGATGATGACAAGACCCCAGAATCCTCCGGTAATTATAGTTTTAAAATTCCATGCTTCTGATAAAATCAATTTTAAGGCAGGTGCCACTTGAGAAGCGTTCAGCACCATGACAACGATTACCGCCATCAAATACACCATAACCATAAACGGTACAATGGCAGTAGCTACCTTTGCAATATTTTTCAATCCCCCAAAAATTACAAATGAGGAAATAATAGCCAGGACAATCCCTATCGTCAATTTCCAATGGAACAAAGGGTCTTTTTCAGTACCGCCCAAGGAAATCAAATTTTCCTCTGGAAGAACAACGCTCATAAAGGTTTCCGTGAATTGGTTTGCGGTAAAAACTCCTAAAAACCCGAATAGTCCAGCAATACTGAAAAAAATAGCGAGCGGTCTTGCCTTTTTGCCAAGTCCTTTTGTGATGTAAAACATAGGCCCTCCTTGCAATTTTCCATCAGAATCTTCGCCGCGGTGCATGATGGACAAACTGCATGAATAAAATTTGATGCACATACCAATAAGTGCGGTCATCCAAATCCAGAAGACCACTCCGGGCCCACCATCATGGATAGCAATGGCCACTCCTGATATATTTCCTAATCCAACCGTTGCTGCTACCGCGGCTGATAACGCTTGTAGCGAACTTACATCCCCTTTCGCCTTGTCGTTATCATATTTCCCGGCGGTTATGGCAATAGCGTGCGAAAAATAGCGGTAAGGAAGCAATTTGGAATATACTACCAAAAAAAGCCCTCCCCCAATCAATAAAATAAACATAGGCCATTCCGTTGCCGCTATGGCCTTTGTCAAAAAATCATTGAAATGTTCCATGTGGCCGAAAGTATTGATTTTCCTGTAAACTTTGGACCAGATTTTGAAATAAGGAAAAAAGCATTGTATATTTGCAGTCTATC
>NZ_CAKZYF010000019.1 GCF_937884665.1 uncultured Allomuricauda sp.
ATTCCATGCAGATGATTATGCCAAACAGACCTTTGCCGCCCAACCTTAGATAACCTCTTTAAAAAAACTATCGAAAAACAGTTTGAGCAATCTTACCCCCCACCCGGCATACGTATTCGTGCATTACTCGCACCCCCCTCTGGTGGAACGCATACGAAACCTTAAGGCATAATTTTTGTTGTTTACTTTTTGATATTGTGGTAATTTTAATTTACTATGACTGAGGCAGCTATAGAAAAAGAGAACAAGGAAATCGCAAAGCAGTACAAGGAATTGCTGCGTATCAGCTACCAGAACCTCACCTCTGCGGACAAAAAGTTGATACGCACTGCTTTTGATGTTGCGGTGGATGCACATAAGGACCAAAGGAGAAGATCCGGAGAAGCTTATATCTTCCACCCCATTGCCGTTGCCAAAATCGTAGCTTCTAAAATTGGATTGGATGCGGTTTCCATCGCCTCGGCACTTTTGCACGATGTGGTGGAGGATACCCCCTACACCCTGGACGATATAGAGCGCATGTTCGGGGAAACCGTGGCGCGTATTGTGGATGGCCTTACCAAAATAGCCCATTTAAAAAAAGATAAGGACATCAGCCAACAGGCCGAAAACTTCCGTAAAATGCTGTTGACGCTTCACGATGATGTCCGGGTGATCATCATTAAAATTGCGGACCGCTACCACAACATGCTCACCATGGATTCCATGCCAGAGCACAAACAGGTAAAAATTGCTTCGGAAACCCTTTACATCTACGCACCGCTGGCCCATAGAATAGGCCTGTACAACATTAAGACGCACCTAGAGGACCTCAGCTTAAAGTACACCGAACCTGAAGTATACCAGGACATTCAAGCCAAGATTGAAGATACCGAAGACGACCAATTGGCCTACATTGAAGATTTTTCAGATGTCATCCGGAATTCATTGGACAAAGAGGGCCTGAACTATGAGATAAAGGGCCGGATGAAATCCACGTTTTCCATCCGTAGGAAAATGAAGTCCCAAAATGTTTCTTTTGATGAAGTCTACGACAAATTCGCTATACGAATTATCTATAAATCGGACAGAAAAAATGAAAAGTTCCTGGCCTGGAAAATCTATTCCATCGTTACGGATCACTTTACACCAAATCCCATACGGCTGAGGGATTGGATCACTTCCCCAAAATCAACTGGTTATGAGGCCCTGCACATTACGGTTATGGGACCAAAAGGAAAATGGGTAGAGGTGCAGATACGCAGTGAGCGTATGCACGAAATTGCGGAAAAGGGTTATGCCGCACATTTTAAATACAAACATGGGGACCAAAAGGAACAGGGTATTGAAGAATGGCTCAACCGATTGCAGGAAGCGTTGGAAACATCCAATGGGAGTGCCGTTGACTTTGTGGAAGAGTTCAAACTCAATCTGTACTCCAAGGAAATTTTTGTCTTTACGCCCAAAGGGGACTTAAAATCCATGCCCAAAGGCGCCACTGCCCTGGATTTTGCCTTTCACATCCACACAGAAATTGGGATGAAGACCCGAGGGGCTCGGGTAAATGGTAAGTTGGTACCCTTGGGAACCGAGCTCCACATCGGCGTTCAAGTGGTAATCATAGCATCAGTATCGGCAAAACCAAATCAGAGTTGGCTGGACTATGCACAAACGGCCCGGGCGCGCTCCAAAATACGCTCTTCCTTGAGCGAAGAGAAAAAGGCCATAGCGGCGGAGGGCAAGGAAATTCTCCGTAGAAAACTCAAGTCCCAGAAAATCGACCTCAATGAGGATACGGTGAACAAATTGGTACAGTACTTTAAGTTAAAGACCAGTTTGGACCTTTTTTATCGGGTGGGCATCGGGGTAATCGACAATCAAAAACTAAAGGACTTTGCGTCTACCTACCACAACGCCTTTTTGAACTTCTTCAAGAACAAAATCCGAAGAAATCCTGCCCCAAAAGATGTCAACAAGGAGGAAATCACCGCCAAATATGATATGTTGGTGTTCGGCAAAGAAGAAGAAAAGCTGAGCTATAAATTGTCCCAATGTTGCAATCCCATACCGGGAGACGATGTTTTTGGATTTTTGAGCGTGAGCGATGGCATCAAGGTGCACAAAAAAAACTGCCCCAACGCCATATCCCTGCAATCCAACTATGCCTATCGGATAATGTCGGCGAAGTGGATAGATTCCACCCAGGAAGAGTTCACGGTGGACATTCAAATAACAGGGATAGACAATCTGGGCCTGGTGAACGATATCACCAACATCATCTCGGACAATATGCACGTGAACATGCGCAACCTCAACTTTAGCGCGGACGGAGGAACCTTTACCGGCAAAATAGCGCTGATAGTAAAGAACAATACCATTTTGAAAAGGCTTATCAATAACTTGAAACAAGTTGAGGGGATCGACAAAGTGGCCAGAATTTAATTATAAAATGTAACTTTGTCCTTTAGTTTCGGGAAGAATTATGGAGAGCAACAAAAATCAGGAAATCGTAAAAAACGTCTTTACCGCTTTTTTAGAGGAAAACGGGCATCGGAAAACGCCGGAACGGTATGCCATCTTGCAGGAAATCTACGAAAGTGATGACCATTTTGATGTGGAATCCCTCTACATTAAAATGAAGACCAAAAATTATAGGGTGAGCCGGGCCACCCTGTACAACACCATTGAACTTCTGTTGGAATGCAAATTGGTCCGGAAGCACCAGTTCGGTAAAAACCAGGCCCAATATGAAAAGTCCTATTTTGACCGTCAGCACGATCATGTCATACTCACCGATACCGGAGAGGTGGTGGAGTTCTGTGATCCCCGGATACAGTCCATAAAAAAGACCATAGAGGAGGTTTTTGACATCCACATCAACAACCACTCCCTCTATTTTTACGGCACCCGAAATAAAGAAGAAAACCTAACCGACTAACCCATTTACTTCATGGTTGATTTACTACTTGGTCTCCAATGGGGAGACGAGGGCAAGGGAAAAATTGTTGATGTTCTCACCAAGGACTATGATATCATCGCCCGGTTTCAAGGGGGCCCCAATGCGGGCCATACGCTGGAGTTTGACGGGTACAAACATGTGCTGCACACCATCCCTTCGGGAATTTTTCATGAAAATGCCATGAACATTGTTGGGAACGGAGTGGTAATCGACCCTGTCATTTTTAAACGGGAGCTGGACAATTTAAAGAAGTTTGACCTGGACTATGCCCAAAAGCTTCTTATTTCCCGTAAAGCGCACTTGATATTGCCCACCCATCGCCTGCTGGATGCCGCCTCAGAGACCGCCAAGGGAAAAGCAAAAATAGGATCCACCCTTAAGGGCATTGGTCCCACCTATATGGACAAGACGGGAAGGAACGGCCTGCGCGTGGGCGATCTGGAATTTGATACTTGGAAGCAAAAATACAGGGCCCTGGCCAACAAGCACGAGGCCATGATCTCTTTTTACAATGTGGACATTGAATACGACCTGAACGAGTTGGAGGACGAATTCTGCGAAGGGGTGGATACCCTGAAAAAGCTGACCTTTATCGATAGCGAAGAATACATTTTCAACGCCCAAAAGGAGGGTAAAAAAATATTGGCCGAAGGGGCACAAGGCTCCCTTTTGGACATTGATTTTGGCACTTACCCCTATGTGACCTCCAGCAACACCACGGCGGCGGGCGCATGTACCGGGCTCGGCGTGGCCCCCAATAAAATTGGCCGGGTACTGGGCATATTCAAGGCCTATGCCACCCGGGTGGGCAGTGGCCCCTTCCCCACGGAGCTTTTTGACCAGGATGGCGAGACGATGGGGCGCGTGGGCAACGAATTTGGTGCCACAACAGGAAGACCCAGAAGGTGCGGTTGGCTGGATTTGGTGGCCCTAAAATATGCCGTACAGGTGAACGGTGTCACAGAACTGATGATGATGAAGGCCGATGTGCTGAGCGGCTTTGAAACCCTAAAAGTCTGTACCGCATACCGGTACCAGGGCAAAGAAATACAGCATTTGCCCTACAATATTGAAAGCGAGAACATCTCCCCCATCTATACAACCCTAAAGGGTTGGAGCAAAGACTTGACCAAAATGACCAAAGCGGAAGAACTGCCGCCGGCATTGAACGCGTACATTGCCTTTTTGGAAGAAGAACTGCAGGTACCCGTTAAAATCGTCTCTGTGGGGCCAGATAGGTTACAGACCATACACCGCTAAACCTTAGTCCCTTAATACTGTGATGACCGCCCGTAGGGCAGCGACCACGTTTTGTACATCTTGCCGGTGAAAGGTGTTCTCTTCCAAGTAAAAGAGCATTTCCACGCCCATGTCCAAAATTTTGGCCAACTCTTGGGTGGAGCCGTAGCTGTCTTGCAGGCGTTCTAAAAAGTCTTGTTCTGTTTGATTTATCATAGTCATAATAGGTTATGACATAAATATACTATTTCTTTCTTGTTCGTCATAATTTGTTATGACCCTATTCCAAAGGAATCTATTCAATTTTGTTTTGTTAGAGCTAACCTAATGTTAACAAAGCAAGAGTTATCCCAAAAAATAGGATACCGAATCAAGCAATTACGGAAGGAAAGAAATATTTCACAGGCCGAATTGGGGAGGCTCTGCGAGCGCGACAAACAACACATAGAGCTCATTGAAAACCACAAGGTTTCGGCCAACACCTACACCCTTTATACCATTGCCAAGGCCCTCAAGGT
>NZ_CAKZYF010000020.1 GCF_937884665.1 uncultured Allomuricauda sp.
GAAGAACTCCCTGCCGTTGGCCATAAAACCGCAAGTGTTGTGGTCTCCCAAGCCTTTGGCATACCAGCCTTCCCAGTGGATACCCACATCCATCGACTGATGTACCGATGGGGTTTTAGCAACGGAAAAAATGTGGTACAAACAGAAAGGGATGCGAAACGCTTGTTTCCAAAGGAGCTTTGGAACAATTTACATCTACAAATCATTTGGTATGGTCGGGAATATTCCCCTGCGCGCGGATGGAATTTGGAAAACGACATCATAACCAGCACCATTGGGCGGAAAACGGTGCTGAATGCATACTACAAAAACAAAAAAAGCCGCTAAATAGCGGCTTTTTTTAAATCTTTCTTCAACCTTAATTCAAAGTCACTTCAAATTTGTGGTTGTCACAGTCTACTACCTTGAACGATTGCGAATAACTCAGTAAAAAGTCAATCGTTTTTCGGCTGGATTTGAAAGACCGTGTGATTTTTTGTTCTTCAGAGTAAATATTTTCCATATTCCAGCATTAATGTTACACTAAGGATAACGCAGCCAGAATCGAAATATTGCGGTACTCGTTGGAATGCCAATTAATTCGTTAAAACGATATTATGGCGGTCTACTATCTTTCTGAGGTTAATCAAGGCGTATCGCATGCGCCCTAAAGCCGTATTGATACTTACTCCTGTGTTTTCGGAAATCTCCTTGAAACTCATGTCTTTATAGATTCTCATGATAAGAACTTCCTTCTGATCTTCTGGCAATTCATCAATGAGATAGGTCAAATCCCTATCAATTTGGTCTTTGATGAGTTGTTTTTCGGCATTAAGCTTATCGTCTTTGATTACCGAAAAGATATTGAAGTCTTCACTCCCTTCAAACTTGGGCATTCTTTTATTCTTACGAAAGTAATCGATGATAAGGTTGTGTGCGATTCGCATCACCCAAGGCAAAAATTTACCTTCCTCACTATAAGAACCTCTCTTAAGAGTTTTGATGACTTTAATAAAAGTGTCTTGGAAAATGTCTTCTGCTACGTCCTTGTCAAGAACTTTGGAATAGATAAAGCTGGAAATTCTTTGGTTGTAGCGGTTAATGAGTACTTCTAGGGATTTTTCGTCACCTGAGATGTATTGCTTAACGAGTACTGAGTCTTCGATTTGTAGTTCCATACAAATTACTTTTTTTGGTTAAACCTAAAGTCCCCTTCCTTACAGAAAAGACTCTATGCTAATTAGTTAATGGTAAAAAAGTAATTATCGCTGTATAGGCCTATCAGGTTTTTAATTACAACTCAAAGATAGAAAAATAGGATTCCCACATAAAAACTATGTTGTGATTTGGGCATTTTTAGATGTTAACTCATACAATATACGTATTAAGTGAGGTGTATTGTATCTTTATGCTTCTAATTTTAACAAATGGCCGCTATCTCCGACGTTGATTCTAAAAAGAATATTATCATAAAAGGTGCCAAGCTCCACAATTTAAAGAACATAGACGTAATCATACCACGAAACAAACTGGTGGTCGTCACAGGATTGTCAGGTTCGGGCAAATCCAGTTTGGCATTTGATACCCTCTATGCGGAAGGGCAGCGAAGGTATGTGGAAAGCCTTTCTTCTTATGCAAGACAGTTTCTGGGAAAGTTGGACAAACCAAAGGTTGATTATATAAAAGGTATAGCCCCGGCCATCGCTATTGAGCAGAAGGTGAATTCCACCAATCCGAGATCCACTGTGGGCACTACCACCGAAATATATGATTATTTAAAGCTGCTTTACGCCCGGATAGGGAAAACTGTATCCCCAATTTCTGGGGAAGAGGTGAAAAAACATACGGTAAGTGATGTTACGGACCATGTAAAGTCTTTTCCAGAAGGAACCAAGCTGCTACTCTTGGCACCGATTACCATTAAAGAAAATCGAGATCCCTTGAAATCACTGCAACTTTTCTCAAAACAGGGATATGCGCGAATCAAATATCAAGGTAAGGTGATGCGGATTGACCAAGTACCGGAGGATATCGGAAGGGAGTTCGACCTGGTAGTCGATAGAATCGTGGTCAAAACAGACGAAGATTTTTACAATAGACTGGGCAATGCGGTTGACAACGCCTTTTTTGAAGGAAAAGGGCAATGTGCCCTAGAGGATTTGGGCCAGGATACAATTACGGTTTTCAGCAATCAATTTGAAATGGATGGGATGAAGTTTCTCGAGCCCAATGTCCATCTGTTCAGTTTCAACAATCCCTATGGAGCCTGTCCTAAATGCGAAGGATACGGAGACGTCATCGGGATAGACGAGGATTTGGTTATCCCAGACACCTCATTATCAATATATGAAAGTGCTGTTTTTCCATGGAGGGGAGAAACAATGAGCTGGTACAAAGAACAACTGGTCAATTCAGCCTATAAGTTCGACTTTCCCATTCACAAACCATGGTACCAGTTGAGTGAGCGGCAAAAACAGTTGGTTTGGGATGGTAATGACCACTTTATAGGTATCCATAAGTTTTTTCAGCAGCTGGAAGAAAAAAGTTATAAAATCCAAAACCGGGTGATGTTGTCCCGCTACAGGGGGAAAACCAAATGTTCCGTTTGTAAAGGAAAACGCTTGCGAAAAGAAGCCAATTATGTCAAGGTCGGAGATACCTCCATTTCTGATTTGATCGAATTGCCCATTAAAAAGCTGATTCCTTTTTTCGATAAGCTTCAGCTTTCCGAGCATGATACCGAAATTGCAAATCGCCTACTCAAGGAAATTGTAACGAGACTGGATTTTTTAAATAAAGTAGGACTTAGTTATCTCACTTTGAATAGAAAGTCCAACACGCTTTCCGGTGGAGAGAGCCAAAGAATCAATCTGGCGACCTCTTTGGGCAGTAGCTTGGTAGGTTCGATGTATATTTTGGATGAACCCAGTATAGGGTTGCACCCCAAGGATACAGAGAACTTGATTGATGTATTACAGTCTTTGCGCAATTTGGGGAATACTGTTATTGTGGTTGAACATGACGAGGATATTATGAAAGCTGCCGACGAAATCATAGATATTGGTCCGGAAGCAGGAACGTTGGGAGGACACGTGGTGGCCCACGGAACCTTCAATGAAATCCTGATGTCCACCTCACTTACAGCTGAATACTTGAACGGAACCCGGTCAATAGAAGTCCCCGCTGCACGTAGAAATTCAAAAAACTATATTCAAATTAAAGGGGCACGGGAAAACAATCTCAAAAATATAGACGTTACTTTTCCGTTGAACGTGCTAACCGTGATCACGGGAGTCTCCGGGAGTGGTAAAAGCACCTTGGTACGTCGAATTTTGTATCCTTCCATTTTAAAAGAAGTGGGAGGTTACGGGGAAAAAGCAGGACAATTTACCAAGATTGAGGGAAAATATGGCCATATCAAGCATGTGGAATTTGTGGACCAAAATCCTATTGGTCGCTCCTCACGTTCCAATCCCGTAACCTATATAAAGGCTTATGATGATATCCGAAGTCTTTTTGCATCGCAAAAACTGAGCAAGATAAGAGGATATCAGGCGAAACATTTTTCTTTTAATGTAGACGGAGGACGCTGCGAAAAATGTAAAGGGGAAGGAGAGATTACCGTAGAAATGCAATTTATGGCCGATGTTCACTTAGAATGTGATGTCTGCGAGGGCAAACGTTTTAAAAAGGATATTTTAGAAGTACAATTTGAGGGTAAGAACGTAGATGATGTTTTGAACATGACCATTGATAATGCCATCCAGCACTTTAAAAACCACAAACAACAAAAAATTGTAACCAAACTCCAACCGTTACAAGATGTTGGTCTCGGTTATGTGACCCTTGGGCAGTCCTCTTCCACCCTATCTGGGGGCGAGGCCCAACGTATCAAGCTCGCTTCTTTTTTGGTCAAAGGTGAAACGAAGGAAAAAGCGCTTTTTATTTTTGACGAACCTACAACCGGACTGCATTTTCACGATATCAAAAAATTGCTCAAGTCCTTTGATGAGCTTATTGAAAAGGGACATTCCGTCATTGTTATTGAGCATAATATCGAATTGATAAAATGTGCCGACTATCTTATCGATTTAGGCCCTGAAGGTGGCGAAAATGGTGGATTTTTGGTCGCAGAGGGTACACCTGAGGAAATTGCGGACCGTATCGACTCGCACACAGCAAAATATCTTAAAGAAAAGCTTTAGAACGTTTTTTAGCTTACCAAAGTCAATGTACCCTTACCGGCGTTCTTGCTCAGCAAAGAATAATTTTACGCATGTTTCGGTCAGTTTTCTGATTTGCTGCTATTTGGGCCGTTGGTAGTATTGGCCAAGTATTCTTGGTAAGAAATTATA
>NZ_CAKZYF010000021.1 GCF_937884665.1 uncultured Allomuricauda sp.
GAGGGAGCCTGCATTATTCCCCCTGTTAGTTTGTGAAGTAGTATCGGTGTCTGCAAACTCTATAACTGTTCGTAAAATGAGTGGAATTGACTTTGTTCTGCTTATCATTGGCAACTGTATGAGCATTTCCTTCAAGATGGGGTGAAAAAGCTTGGGGTTTCCAAATCTGGGAAATCTCTAAAAAAGTCAAAAACTGAGAAAGAAAGCACATTTTGCCACCCGATAAGCTTCCAACAGATGTTTTAAATAGCTAAAAGACGGTTGACCGTTTACCGGGATTTTTTTACATTTTAGTCGCTTTTATCTAATTTCCTGCATCTGCCTGACCTGTTTTAACAATACTCTCTTTGGAGTAAAGGGAATCATTTTCATCATTAGTTTTTGTGAAGGGGTAAGCCCCGATATGACATCCAATTTACCTTCTAGCATTCCTCGGTAGCCATCTTCGGCAACACTTGAGGCGGTCACTGTTTTCTCAAAAAGACTGGTTTTATCCATACCCGAAGTTTTGGCAAATTCAGTGGCTGTGGCTCCGGGCATTAAATTGGTCACAGTAACTTGGGTATCATGGAGTTCTTCCGCCAAGGCGTTACTAAAATAGGTTACATACGCCTTGGTCGCGAAATAAACGGCCTGTAAAGGTCCAGGCATAAAACTGGCAGTGGAAGAGACATTCAAAATCTTACCTGAATTCCTTTTTACCATTTCAGGAAGGAACAAACGGGTAAGCGCGGTCAAAGCAGTAATATTTAGGTTTATCATGGCCAAATCTTTTTCCCAAGGGCGTTCGTGGAATTTTCCATGTCCTCCAAACCCTGCATTGTTTATGAGGTAATCTATTTTCACTTGGGTTTGTTCCACTTCATCATACACTTCCTTTGCTGCGTTTGAATGGGTCAAGTCTTTTATGATGCACATCACCTGGACACCATAATTCGATTCCAAATCTGTTTTTAAGGTTTCTAATTTGTCCTTACTGCGGGCCACGAGAACCAAATCTCCTGCTGTTTTGGCATGAATGTAGGCAAGTTCTTTACCTATTCCGCTGGATGCTCCTGTGATTAATGCTACATTTTTCATTTTGTGTGTACTTATTTGTTTTAAACTAAAAGTTGTAAACCTTGTATTTGGCCAATAAAAAGTTTTTCAACGCAATTTGGGTTTCTATTCCGTCCTGCAAGACCCCTGCAGAGATACTTTCTATGATATGTTCTAAAACTTGGGCTTCTTTATACGGTTCTAGATAATGAAGCTCATTAAAGGCCCACGCTAATTTTTCAATGAGTGGTTGCACCTTATCTTTACCGGAGAGATTCAATTCCCACTTTAATTTAAACTGTAATCTCCAAAAATGGTACTCGCTTTCTTTTACCCTGAACGGAAGCGTTATGGCCCTGTGAATCACTTTTTGTGGGTCTTCCTCTACAATAATATCCGCATACAGATGGGTTGCCCGTTCAAATGCTTGATTCAAAATTGCATCGAGTAAACCCTTTTTGTTTGAAAAGTGTCGGAAGATCAGTCCTTCAGATACTTTAGCTTCTTTCGAAATTCTGTTGGTTGAAACCGCATTGAATCCATGGGTCGCAAACAGCTCCAGTGCCGTGGTCAGGATTTTCTCTTGTTTGTTTGTCATAAAAGTGAGTAATCACTTGCAAATATACCCATGTTTTTTAATTCAGGATAATGGTACTTTTGTTTTGTGGAAAACAGTTTCAAAAAAAGTTTTGGAGTTTATTTTGAGCCGGCCTTGATTTCAGAAATTGAGGAGGTCGGAAAATCTGTTTCTTTCCCCGCAGGAGATGTTATAATCGACATCGGACAATACATAAAAGGAATGCCCCTGCTTATTTCGGGAGCAATAAAAATTCTCAGGGAAGATGACAATGGTGATGAACTCCTATTGTATTATCTGGAACCTGGGGATACGTGTAGTATGACCATGGCATGCTGTTTTGGTGAAACGCGAAGCGAAATTCGCGCTATTGCAGAAACCAGTGTGCAATTGGTCATGGTCCCCGTCCGTAATATGGAAACATGGATAGCCAAATACAGGTCTTGGCGCAATTTTGTGTTCGAAAGCTACCACAATCGATTGAATGAACTTTTGATAACGGTAGATGGAATTGCCTTTAAAAATTTAGACCAGCGTTTGGTGGACTATCTAAAAAGGAAATCTGAAATCACAAATGATTCCAACGTAAATAGTACCCATCAAGAAATTGCCTATGACCTACATACCTCCCGTGTGGTTGTCTCAAGGCTATTAAAAAAATTGGAGAGAATGGGTAAAATAGAACTTCACAGAAATCACATAACCCTCAAGGAACTATAACTTTGCAACCTGTGTTACGCGCAAAATAAGAAAGGCTGATTACCTTTGTTCGAATGCTTAAGCATTTTTTTCCCATACTCGATTGGTTGCCTAACTATAAGAGAGGGTATTTGTCAGGAGACGTATCCGCAGGCATTACTGTAGGCATTATGCTCATTCCACAAGGTATGGCATATGCTCTGATTGCCGGACTACCCCCCGTGTACGGACTTTACACGGCCTTGGTGCCAAATATAGTGTATGCTTTCACCGGCTCTAGTCGAAAATTAGCTGTTGGGCCGGTAGCGCTTGATTCCTTGATTGTTGCCTCGGGCCTGGCCGCCATGAAGTTGGCCACTTTAGAGCAATACATCCCCATGGCCTTGTTTTTAGCACTCTTTGTTGGTCTTTTGCAGCTCGTCATGGGATTCTTCAAAATGGGTTTTTTGGCCAACTTTTTATCTCGACCCGTGGTCAGTGGTTTCACATCCGCAGCTGCACTGGTCATCGCGGTCAGCCAATTAAAGTATTTAATGGGCATTGATATTGAAGCCTTGGGAACTCTGGAAACCTTAATTGAGATTATCCAAAATTTAAATCAAATCAATGTTTTGGATTTTGGAATCGGTTTGGTAGCAATTGTTCTGATCCTGTTCTTCAAATGGATACATCCAAAAATACCAGCGGCCATGCTGGTGGTTGTGCTTTTCATCGTAGGTATTTTTTTCTTTTCCGATAAAATTGGGAGTGTTTCCTTGGTGGGCACTATTCCGGACGGATTACCCACTTTTTCAGCTCACACCATCAATTCAAAACAGTGGGTCTCTGTTTTTCCGATAGCGTTGACCTTGGCCTTTATCTCTTTTGCCGAAGCGATGACCATGGCCAAGGCTGTTGAAGAGAAAAGTAATAGGTATTATACAGATGCCAATCAAGAATTGCGCGCTTTGGGGCTTGCGAATATCACCGGGTCGTTTTTCCAGTCCTATTCGGCCAATGCAGGACTTTCCAGAACTGCCGTTAATGTTAATGAGGGGGCTAAAACAGGCCTGTCATCTCTAATAAGTAGCCTTGTGGTTGCGCTAACGCTACTGTTCCTTACCCCAATTTTTAGTTATCTACCGAAGGCGGTCTTGGGTGCCATAATTCTTGTAGCTATTTATAGTTTGATTGATATGAAACTCCCACTGGAGCTTTTTAGGCAAAGAAAAGATGAGTTTGTATTACTGGTCCTTACTTTTATGACCACCCTTCTCATTGGAATTTCCCAAGGTATAATTTTTGGGGTGCTGTTCTCCCTTTTGCTTTTGCTCAATCGTATCTCAAAACCACATATCGCCGTTTTGGGAAGAATAAAAGGAACCGATTATTTCAAAAATGTCGAACGCTTTGAGGAAGAAGTGCAACTGCCGCCCAACATTCTAATCTTACGTTTTGATGCCCAACTTTTTTTTGGAAATAAGGATTATTTTAAGAAGGAATTGCTAAAGCAAGTGGAAAAAAGAAAGCCAGACCTTCAATATGTTATTCTCAATGCTGAAGCGATAAACTACATGGACAGCAGTGCCGTAGCATCACTCAAACAAACCATTCTTGAACTTCATGCCCGAGATATTCAATTTTTGATCACAGGCGCCATTGGTCCAATACGCGACATTTTACACAAAAGTGAATTGGTCAACGTGATCGGTTCCGACAACATATTCGTACGTACCCACGAAGCTGTGGACTATTGTGAAAGCTTGAAAAGGAAAAACAGCATTCAACAAAAGATATCCTTACAATCCAGGACAAAGGCAAATATGTGACTTTGGTCACAATAAGATGTATTTTGCCATTGTATCTTTGGAAGTAAATACAGTATCATGAAGATTGAACAGATATATACCGGGTGTTTGGCCCAAGGGGCCTATTATATTGAGAGTGACGGTGAGGTGGCCATTATAGACCCCCTTCGGGAGATAAGCCCTTACTTGGAACGCTCAAAGAGGGACAAAGGGCACATAAAGTATATTTTTGAAACCCATTTTCACGCTGATTTTGTCAGTGGGCACCTGACCCTATCTAAACAAACGGGGGCTCCCATTGTATATGGTCCAAACGCCAATCCCAGTTTTGATGCCATTATTGCGCAAGATGGCGAGGAGTTCCCTTTGGGCAAAATAACACTGGTTGTATTGCATACCCCTGGGCATACCATGGAGAGTACTACCTACTTATTAAGGGATGAGCACGGGAAGGACCATGCTATTTTTAGTGGTGATACGCTATTCTTGGGAGATGTGGGCCGACCTGATTTGGCTCAAAAGGCAGCAGATATGACCCAAGAGGAACTGGCAGGCACTTTGTTTGATAGCTTGCGAACTAAAATAATGCCGTTGGCGGACGATGTCATCGTTTATCCTGCCCATGGTGCCGGCTCAGCTTGTGGTAAAAACATGATGAAGGAAACGGTAGACACTTTAGGAAATCAAAAGAAGATGAACTATGCCCTTCGTTCGGACATGACCCGTGACGAATTTATCAAAGAGGTAACCGACGGTTTGTTGCCCCCTCCACAGTATTTTCCGTTGAACGTGAAAATGAACAAAGAGGGTTATGAAGATATTGATGAGGTGATTGAAAGAGGGACCGTAGCTTTGGGTCCAGATGCATTTGAGCTTGCTGCAAATGAAACCGGGGCCGTGGTTCTGGATGTTCGCCATCAAGATGATTTTGCCAAAGCGCATGTCCCCAGGTCAATTTTTATTGGATTGAACGGTAGCTTCGCCCCATGGGTCGGTGCGCTGATTACCGATGTAAAACAATCCATTCTTCTTATTGTCCCCAAGGGAAAAGAAGAGGAAGCCATCACACGACTTTCCCGGGTAGGTTTTGATGGCACAATCGGTTATTTGGAAGGTGGAATTGAAGCATGGCGAAAAGCTGGAAAAGAATTGGATTTTGTTAAAAGCATAGATGCTACTTCATTTGCCAAAGATTTCTCAGAAGATATGGAAATATTTGATGTTCGAAAGGAACCGGAATATAAAGCACAACATGTGAAGGACGCCAAGTTGACCCCTCTGGGTTTCATCAATGATCATCTGGCCGAATTCCCCAGCACAAATACATTTTATGTGCATTGTGCCGGAGGGTACCGAAGTATGATAGCAGCGTCCATCCTCAAGAGCAGGGGAATCCACAATCTCATCGATGTAGCAGGCGGTTTTGGGGCCATGGCAAAAACAGGGATTCCCACAACGAACTTTGCTTGCCCCAGTACCTCAAAATAAATAATCCAAGGAAAAGGGTTCATGAATCGCTTTGTTTTTCTGTTGCTGTCACACTGGGTATGCTGCTGGAGTGGATTCACTTTTGGTCAGGAAATTACAGTGGTTGACCGCCAGCATATCCTAGCTGGGGTCATCGGAAGTCAAGTACAGTTGGTAGATGTACGAACCCATAGCGAGTACCTGTCTGGACATATCGACAACGCGGTAAATTACGATGTAATGGATCTTGAAAAATTCAAGAAGCAGATACAAGGATTGGACAAGGAAATCCCAGTCTATTTGTACTGCAAAAGTGGAGTTCGTAGCAAACGGGCATCCAAACTGATGAAAGAGGAAGGTTTTCTTAGGATTTACGACTATTCCGGTGGTTATGAAGATTGGGAACGATCAAAAAATTGAACATGGCAAAGTTCAGCGATATTATTTCAGACAATAGACCGGTTCTGATTGATTTTTATGCGGAGTGGTGTGGGCCCTGCAAGATGATGGCCCCTATTCTTGAGGAGGTCAAATCAAAAATGGGCGATACAGCAAAAATCGTGAAGATTGATGTGGATAAAAACCCAAATTTAGCAGCAAGATATCACGTACGGGGCGTTCCGACCTTGATTATTTTCAAAAACGGAAAACCAGCATGGAGGCAATCTGGTGTAGTTCAAGCTAATGCATTGCAAACTCAATTGGAACTGATGCGGTAAGCCAAATCTATTTCTTTTTGAAACCATATATCAACTGGCCCCAAAAAGTTTTGGGTACTGTTTCCTCACCGGGAAAACCTAGGGGAATAGTACCACTATCCTCAGGGATGTGATGTGTTCCAAAGAGGTAATCCCAGAGACTGAGGCTTATTCCAAAGTTAACTCCAAACGCATCTTTAGGAAGACTGTAGGCGTGATGATACAAATGCATGACCGGATTGTTGAATACGTACTTCAATGGACCATAGGTTAATTTAATATTGGCATGGTTAAGATGTCCAATAGTGATAGCGGCAAAATGCACAACGTACGCTTGTTCAGGTTCGAATCCCCCCAAAAGCATTACTCCTAAGGTTTTAAGTGGTTTGTACAAGATGTTTTCCATCCAGTGATAACGCAGATGAGCTGCAAAACCCATTTCCTTTACGCTGTGGTGGATTTTATGAAATCGCCACAAAATTGGAAATCTGTGAAGGCAAATATGTGTAAACCACTGTACAAAATCCAGCAAAACGAAGAAAATGAGCAGTTGGGTCCAGATTGGTAAGGATGAAGTGTCCACAAACGCGAGACTGCCCGCGGTAATTCCCCATTTTCCGAAAACGAGCTCGAGGATTTTGTAAAAACCGCTTATGACAATGGTAAAAATGAAAAAGTTGAAGAACATGTAAAAAACATCCAATCCAAAATCCTTTCGTACAATAGATTGCTCTTTGCGCCATGGGAATAGGATTTCCATGGACCACACAGCCAATGAAATCAATATAAGGCCCCAAAAATAGTTGGAGTACCATGGAACTTGAAAAAGAATTGATTTCCATGTCCAGTTCAATGTACCCAAACAACTTTCGAAAAAGGCTTCGAGATAGATTTGCATGCGCCGATCAACAAATTAAATGTCTCAATATACTTTAAAATTAAGGGTTGAAGTGTAACATCAGTTACCAAAAATGAATTTCTTCCATCTTAGTTTTGAACATGAAACTTAAAGTTTGGCATAAACTGGTACTGGTATGTTTAATGTGTATTGCCTTGGCCGGTTTGATTGGCATTCTAATTGAAAATTTTAAATATTGATTTGATATGAAAAAGAATATGGGAAGTTTAGACCGCATAGTGCGGTTCACTCTTGCAGCAGTGCTGGCCGTACTATTTTTTACGGGAACTGTTCCAGGCACTCTGGGATATGTGCTCTTGGCGATAGGAGCCATTTTCGTAATGACTTCTTTTATCAGTTTCTGTCCGCTCTATGCGCTAGTGGGGCTCAATACCTGCAAAGTAAAGTAGCAAAACCCACCGAGTGTGTTAGCCTTTATAATTTACCATTAACACGGATGAGGTATGGAATATATTTTAGACCCTTGGCCCTGGTATGTCTCTGGACCGATGATTGCTTTGGTCCTTTTCTTACTTACGATGCTGGGAAAAAGTTTTGGGATGTCTTCCAATCTGAGGACACTCTGTACACTAGGTGGTGCCGATAAGCATTCTAGCTTCTTTAAGTTTGATTGGAAATCTCAAAGATGGAACCTACTGGTGGCCCTTGGGGTGATAATTGGTGGCTGCATAGGTCATTTTTTTCTTTCTGACGGTAATGCGGTAGAAATAAATACCAGCACGGTAGCTCAGTTAAATGACTTAGGAATCCATTCTGTTGGCGCGGCGTATTTGCCCGACGAGCTGTTTGGTTTAGCTGCGGTTTCTAATCCGAAGACGCTATCTCTTTTGATTTTTGGTGGGTTTCTTGTAGGCTTTGGAGCGCGATATGCGGGTGGATGTACCTCAGGTCATGCAATCAACGGGCTCAGCGACTTACAGTTACCTTCATTGATAGCGGTAATCGGTTTCTTCATTGGAGGTTTGTTTATGGTCCATGTCCTGTTTCCTCTTATTTTTTGAGTATGAAAGGCACAATATATTTAGGAATAGGTGTTTTTTTTGGTATTGTCCTGTTTAAATCTGAGGCAGCGTCCTGGTTCCGTATTTTTGAAATGTTCCAATTTCAATCCTTTCATATGTATGGGATTATAGGCAGTGCTCTTATCTTGGGAATTTTGCAAAACCAGATCATTCGAAGATTCCATATCAAATCCTTTTTTGGCAGCTCTATTTCATTTGTTCCCAAACGCCCTGGATTTAAAAGCTACTTATTTGGGGGCATCTTTTTTGGTTTGGGTTGGGCTTTGGCCGGAGCGTGCCCCGGTCCCATGTTTACCTTAATTGGCGCAGGCTATTGGTCTATCTTCATGGTACTGCTTGCAGCTATTCTGGGTACTTTTTTCTACGGCATTTTAAGAAATAAGCTCCCTCACTAAGAAAATTAGCGCCATTTTCGTACAAAATGACGAGTTTCCCTTGTGTTTTGACGAGAAGGTTCTAGTTTTGGGTTCATTTATGCAATAACCCCAACATGCCATTTACCATTTGTATTATAGATGATGATTTAGTGTCGCAATTTGCTACAAGATATTGCGTACAGCAGTATTTCACGGATTTGGACATTGTTGCATGCGATAGCGGTGAAGAGGGCCTTTCTTTTTGTTCCGGTTTTTTTGAAGATAAAAAACAACTTCCCGACATCATTTTTTTGGACTTGGTAATGCAAGGTATGGACGGATGGACGTTTTTGGATGAACTAAAGCAAACGTACGGTAAGATAAAATTACCCAAAGTATACGTTCTTTCCGCTTTTGTGAATGCCAATGATAGGGCTGTGGCCAAGAAACACCCTTTAATTTCCGGTTACTTTGACAAACCACTTTCACGAAACCATTTGCAGGGAATTTTTATAGAGCAGGGCAAGGGTAATATGATTTAGCCCAACAGAATGTGGTATCGCAAACAAAAACATTTATTTTTGCACACCGCTTTAGAAAATGGCCCCGTAGTTCAATGGATAGAATAGAAGTTTCCTAAACTTTAGATGCAAGTTCGATTCTTGCCGGGGCTACTCTACACTTTCAAAAACGAAAGAATAATTCCTAATAAACCACAGAATGTAATTTATACAGTTACGTTGTGCATTCAACAGAAATGGTTACAAAACCAAGATAGAATTGGACGGAAAGCATCTTATTTTGAAGTTGAAGGACCGTGGTATCATGAAACGACCTTTGATTCAAGAAATTGATGCACGTATGAAATCACCACAGAACCCTCTCCTACTGCTGAGGCCACTCGTTTTACGGAACCCGACCGGATGTCTCCAACAGCATAGACGCCTGGCACCGAGGTTTCGTATGGAGACGTGTTCTCACCTGTACGTATAAATCCGTTGTTATCTAGCTTTACTGCCTCTTTCAACCATTCGGTGTTGGGCACGGCACCTATCATTATGAACAAGGCATGGGTATCTATTGTATGGACCTTGCCGCTCAATGTATTTTGTAGTTCTACTTTTTCCAGTTCGTCGGTCCCGATAACATTTTTTATTTCAGTGTGGGTTAAAAGGGTGATATCCTCATCTTTCAGAATCCTTTTTGAGAGGTACGATGACATGGTTTCACTTAATCCCGTTCCGCGTACCACAATGTAGGTATGCTTTGCAAATCTGGAGAGGAACATCGCGGCTTGCCCTGCTGAATTTCCTCCACCAATAATGACGACATTTTGGTCCTTACAAAATCTTGATTCCAATTTAGTCGCCGAATAATAGATACCTTGACCTTCAAAATTTTTTAGCCCCGGTATTGGAAGCCTACGGTAACGAATACCGTTTGCAAGAACGACGCTTCGTCCAAGAGCATATCCTCCATCATTGAACTCCAAACGGAAATGGCCATTTTCTTGAATTAGTTTCTCAGCTCTCCGCGGTACTGCCAAGCGTGCTCCGAATTTTATCGCTTGTATTTCCCCGTTATACGCCAAATCAGCCCCTGAAATCCCTTTGGGGAAACCGAAAAAATTCTCGATACGCGAAGAAGTTCCCGCTTGCCCACCTATGGCCGTGTCCTCAATGGTGAGTACGGACAAACCTTCTGAAGCCCCATAAATTGAAGCTGCTAGACCCGAAGGCCCAGCGCCTATGACAAGAACATCAAACACTTTTGAGCTATCAACGCTTAGATCAAGACCCAGATTTTTTGCAATATCAAAAGGTGATGGTTCACAAATAACGGTAGAATTACCAATGACTGCGATTATCCCAGAATCCGGCAGGTCACAGGTCACTTTTAATTTTTTGACCTCAGGATGACCCCAAGGAATGTTTCGAAACGGAATATGACTGCGCTCTAAAAACTCTAAGAGTACCTTTATTTTTTTGGTCGAATCATCACCAATCAAAATAATGCCACCCTCGCCCCATTCCATCAGCAACTTACGGCGAGCGGCATAAGCTGATACCACTATTTCCCCCAATTCCGGTATTGTGGTGACCAACTCCATAAATTGTTTTTGAGGTATTGTGTAAAGCTCTGAGTCTTCTCCTGCGATACCTGCTAAAAAGGCTTTTTGACACATAAGCATTCCGATTTCACCAATAAATTGTCCTTGTTCCACACTTACAATCGTTCGGTCGTTTACCCTGTCTATGATCCTTAGACATCCGTGTTGCACAAAAGCGAAATCATAACTTGGGTCACCCACCTCAAAAAAAACAGTCCCTTTCTTTAGTTTCTTATGGGTTCCGTTTTTTTGGATTATATCGAAAAACGTCCCAGTGATTTTAGGCCATGCCTCGTTGTATAATGGGTTTCCCGTATCGTTAGAAGTTCTCATAGGCCATATTGAGCTGTTTGGACTTATGTTTTAATGGAAAATTCGGTATTTCTTTATCAAATATACACTAGCTAAGAGCATTACAGCACCGAAAGCTCTTTACTTTCCTAAATGGTTTTTGAGTTTACCTTCTTGATGCCCTTTTAAGGGGACAACTTGCCCTATAACTTCAATTAAAAAACTACAAGGGCCCCCTACATCCATTTTAGTAAGGCGCCCTTTGGTGGAACCAGTGCTAATTGCTTTTAAGCAGATTACTCTAGATAAATGACCACATACAGTTAGTTTAAGTCTATCAAACGAAGTGCCGCTCCCTCGGCTTCGGTGACGTAGAGCACATTTCTGTCCACATCCCCAACAATACCGTTTGGCGTGTCGAAAGAGGCCTGTAAAAGGCTTCCATCTTCAGTTCCTTCTGTTCCAGAACCGGCAAAAATTGAGGTTTCACCAGATAATGTAATCTTATAGATTACGTGTTCCCCAGGGGCAGTTGCAAAAATCGCATTATCAAAATAGGTTATGTAACCGATAACAAAATTTTCCCTTTTGGTCGGTATTGTGGCCAAAACCTCGATAGCCTTATCCCCATCTATTCGGAGAACATCACCAGTTATAAAATTACCTACATAGAGATTGCCATTATCGTCAAAATCAATGCCCACACCTCCTGCCAGTCTTTGGTCTTGAACGTAAACGGTTATTTCTCCATCGGGACTTATCCTATGGATACCGGGAAAGGCAAAATTGGAAATATACACATTGCCCTGTTCGTCCAAAGTAATTCCTGAAGGAAAACCGGGTAAGGTGGCCAATTCAGTCCGATTTCCATCGCTGTCTATTCGGATCACATCCCCAATAAATTGATTGGATTGGGGTTCCACTGGTCTCGCATTGTGTACAACGAAGGTGTTTCCTGTCCCGTCAGTAATATTTCCTGTCGGGGCCAACACGTTGTTTACCGCAGTGGATATCGCTAAGGAGGTAGGGTCAAAGCGGACCACTTCGGTACCCACGGCCATACCGTAATTGCTCGCATAGATTATACCATTTGAATCTATGGAGAGCCCATCGTTGGCACCGAGGTTGGCCACCAGGGTTCTCACCTTGTTATCTGCTGGATTTTCCGGTTCTGGATTTTCGCTACCCTCAGGTTCTTGGGTCATATCATCAGAATTGGAGGAACAGGAATAAATGGGAAAAATGCTAAGGGCAAGAATCAAACACAGTATTTGATATTTGCCAATTCTTTGGATTGCTTTCATACGATGTTATTTATTTAGTTGAATAACAAGTTTACTGCGCAAAGTCCTGAAGAATCGACCGGAGTTATAGCATCGAACCAAATACTACCCCGCCAACTTTTTGATATAGCTGCTCGGGGTTTCGTTGAGCACGGATTTAAAGGCTTTATTAAATGTCGATTTTGAGTTAAAACCTACTTCCATCGATAAAGAAAAAAGTGTTTTCATTTTATGCTCTTCTTGTTCTAATTTAGAAACGAACGCCTTTATTCTATACTCGTTGACAAAGTCGTAAAAATTAGAATTGTAAACGGTATTCAATAACCAGGATAGATTGTTTGTACTGGTATTGAGCTGTTTTGAAAGATTGACCAGTGACAGTTCATTGTTTAAATATACTTTTTCATCTTTCATAAGTTTGGTCAACTTTTGTTTTAAAAGGGTAATTCCCTGTTCATTCAGCAACTCCCTGACCCGGCCTTTTGGTTTTTCAGTGACCATTACCCTTACTATTTCTGGCTGTTTTAGGGCAAAGAACCCAACAATATAGATTAGTATGGGAATGGTTATCCAGACGAAATTATAATTGATTACGGGAAGGAAAACATTAAAAATGTGTACACTGATAAAGCTGGCCGTCCATGCAAACAGAACAACTCCCGATGTAACCAATAGTACGCGAACGAAAAAAATTGCCGACTGCTCAAACGAATATTGTTCCTTTTCCTTTTTTATGATTTTAAGAAAAAAAAGTATTCCCAAAAACCAGTAATACAAGTTAAATAAAATAGCAGCCAACTCAGCGATAAAAAATCCATCTGAAAAGTATCCTTGGATTAACTTCTGGCCAAATTCTTCGTTGGAGTACGTACCCAGATACAACAGATAAACGAGATATAACAAAGCCGGTAGGTAATGAAACCAGGGGAGTTTAAATCGCTTTTGGCCTTTTTGCAATAGACGTTTCAGATAGATATATCCTAAAGGGCCAAAGATGAATATAATGGATTCCAGAGGAGCCAACCGTTGGACAATCCAAAGCTCTTCCGCGTCATGCAGCGCCATTCGGGCCAGCAAGATGAACCCGCTCAACAGTAGCTGCAAAATCAAAATTTGGTTGGCAGCGCTATTTTTATTGGTTAGTATGGGAAGTGTAATGCTTAGAAAGAAACCTTGCCCGATGCCAAGGAGCAGTAAAACATCAGTTACCGAAAAATTCCAGACCACTACCTAAACGATTTACTCAAATTTATTCCTTTTCGGATTTTAAAATGTCCGAATATATAGAGGTGTACCAATTACTACAGCAATCTAAGTAGTTGATTGAAATTGACAAAGGATTCTTGTTGACAAGAACCATTATTTGGTACAATGGTCAAAGATTGGTTTAACATTCAGAAATGCCCGGGTTTTCCTTCGGTCCCAAAATAGATTGGGGCGGCTACTATTTAATTGTTTTCTTGACTACTTTAGCGAAAAGCTTCGTTATGGAGAGGAGAATGCAACAAGTGTTTTTATCTGGGGCGATTTCGCCCGACTTTATCGCTGGGTCTATTGCCGAACACCAAGCCAATACCCAAATTGGGGCTCATGATATCTTCCTGGGGCAGGTACGTGCAGATGTAATCAATGGTAAGACAGTTAGTGCCATAGAATATACCGCTTACGAGGAAATGGCCAACGTGAAGTTTAATGAAATCCGTGAGACTGCTTTTGAAAAGTTTGAGATTACTGGTATGCACATCTATCACAGCTTGGGAAGTGTACATGTGGGTGAGATCTGTCTCTTTGTCTTTGTCTCCTCCCCACATCGAAAAACAGCCTTTGCCGCCCTTCAGCATGTGGTGGAGGAAATCAAGTCCCAAGTTCCTGTCTTTGGCAAAGAACACTTTGAAGATGACTCGTATCAATGGAAAGTGAATACATAGGATATGGTAGATATTTCACAAAAAAAATCAACACACCGAACAGCTGTTGCGCAAGCTGTGGTCAAAGTGAGTGCTACCAGGACCATACAGGCCATTGAAAAGGGTACGGTTCCTAAGGGAGACGTCTTTTCCATGAGTCGGGCGGCAGGTTTTTTGGGAGTCAAAAAAACCGCTGATCTATTGCCTGATTGTCATCCTTTGCCAATAGAATTTTGCAGTATCGATTTTTCCATCAAAAATTTGGAAATCGAGGTATTGGTTGAGGTTAAAACCTTTTACAAAACAGGAGTAGAGGTGGAGGCCATGCATGGTGCCAGCATTGTCGCGCTCAATATGTACGATATGCTGAAACCCATAGATAAGGGCATAGAGATACAATCGATACGGTTAATAAAAAAAACAGGAGGGAAATCAGATATAAACAAGGATTGATTTTTCTTGGGAAAACTTCCAATCGAACACATTTTTATTCTAACTTTAGTTATACATGATGATACAATCTCATTATGAACAACCTCAAACGCGTTATTGTCGACTATAAGAAGCTTACTCCTGAAGTCCTTAAACTTCTAGTGGAGAAGTATCCGGATGGTTATGGAGACAATGACGTCATTAATTTCAAGAATCTGAAAGGGGAAAGTATTGAAGCTGTGGAAGTTTCAACACATGACACAAAATATTTGGTAAAAATCAGTTCTAAATTGGAGCGTAGTATGGCCAATTTTGATGATACCTATGAAACCGTCGTTCCTCCTCCAGAAATAAATGCGTTGCCCAATTCAGAGTTCCCTAACCCTGAAGAAGAATAACTAAATTTTCTAGACCTTGGCCTTCAGGTTCTTCAACATGGTTTTGGTGGTCGCCTCCAAATCAAAGGACGGATGCCATCCCCAATCTTTCCGAGCTGCTTGGTCATCAATGCTACTGGGCCAAGAATCCGCGATTTGCTGCCTGAAATCGGACAAATAATCTATTTCGAATCCGGGAATATATTTTCGGATACTATCTGCGATTTCGCTTGGTGTGAAACTCATGCTTCCCAAATTGTAAGAGGAACGTACCGTAAGTGATTTTGGGTCGCTCTCCATAACGGAAATAGTTGCTTTTATGGCATCTTCCATGTACATCATGGGTAGTTGGGTTTCCTTTGTAAGAAAGCATTGGTACGTTCCTGATGCGATCGCTTGATGGTATATTTCCACAGCGTAATCCGTAGTTCCACCTCCGGGCATAGTTTTCCAACTGATAAGTCCGGGATAACGTAGACTGCGAACATCCACCCCAAACTTTTGATGGTAATATTCACACCAACGTTCCCCGGAAAGTTTGCTTATTCCGTATACGGTACTGGGCTCCATAATTGTACTCTGGGGAGTATTCTTTTTGGGAGTATTGGGTCCGAAAACAGCAATACTTGAAGGCCAAAAGATTTTTTCTATTTTATCTTCTTTGGCCAGGTTGAGCACGTTGAACAAAGAATTCATGTTCAGATTCCAGGCGCGCATGGGGAATTTCTCTGCGGTGGCGCTCAACATGGCGGCCATCAAATATACTTCCTCTATTTCATAATGCATGATTACATCTTCGATGGCCTCATAGCTTGTGGCATCCAAAAGTTCAAATGGGCCTTGGGCCATCAAGGACTCACTCCCTTCCCGTATGTCGCTGGCCACTACGGAATCGGCCCCATATTTTGACCGAAGTTCTAAGGTGAGTTCCGTTCCAATTTGACCACAGGCACCAAGGATTAAGATAGGTTTTTGCATTAAAAATGGCGTTAAATTCCAATTGGGGATAAAGATAGCCTTTCTCAAAATTTGTACATTCGCCTATGCGAAAAACAAGAGAAATCTTTATTGTTCTTCTATTGATATGCGGGTGCAAAAAAGCGCAGGAGACATCCAAGGATACCTCGGATGAAGTCCAAAGTTTTGATTATCAAAAATTACCAAAGAAAATAGAGATGAATCAAGACGCGGTGGTGATACTTGACGGATGGGAGGAGTTCAAGGAGTTGACCAAAAGCATTGATGTTCTGTACAGATCGACCAATAATGAAGATTTAAGTTTGGCGATAGATGATTTGTTGGAAAAAGAAAAGAAACTTTCCCAAGGAAAATACCCTGAACTTTTTGATACGTTTCAAATAAAGAGCAGACAACGGGTGTTCAAAACCTCTTTGTTAAAAGTAAAGTCCAGTATTCTGAACAAAGTGGACACTACTGGACCAACGGTTGAAATGCTGAATGCCTACAACATCATAAGACAGCAGTTCAATAGTATTTTGAGCAGCCAGTTGGATACAAAACTTATTTTGGATGAAAGTGAACCATAGGATAGTTGTTTTAGTTTTTTTTATTGCGCATTTGGGATTGTCCCAAAACCAGGCGAAAACGGAAATCAGCACACTTTTAGATGCCTGGCACAAGGCTGCTGCAGACGCTGATTTTGAAGCTTATTTTTCAAAAATGACGGATGATGCTGTTTTCATTGGTACAGACGCAACGGAAAATTGGCAGAATGAAGAATTTAGGTCGTATTCCAAACCCTATTTTGACCAAGGAAAAGCTTGGAGTTTTACCGCGGTAGAAAGAAACATTTATTTGGACCAATCCAAGAAAACCGCTTGGTTTGACGAACTCTTGGACACCCAGAAGACACTATGCAGAGGCGCTGGGGTCCTCAACAAAACAAAAGGGCAATGGAAAATAGCCCATTATGTCCTTTCCATTGCGGTGCCCAATGAAAACGTGGCAGAATTGATACAATTAAAAAAGGAAAAAGACAGCCTTTTGCTTCTACAATACAAGCAAAACCAATAGATTTATTTATCTTCTTCCCCGTTTTCCTTTCGGGATTCCAGCGCTTGCTTGCTTAAGCTGGCCAAATTGAAATTGGGTTCAATCTTTAAGGCTTCGTCAATGGAAGCGATTGCAGAGTCGATATTATTTTTGTCCTTATTGTAAGAAACCAGGCCTTTAAGATGATAAAAGGCCGCTTTCAAGGGAACTTCGTAGGGTTGTTGACGCTCATAAAATGCATATTTCATATCGTCCTTGGCATTGGTAATCCCATACTCAATATTAGTGGAAGCACCATCATTGTCTCCTATTTGTATTTTTAAATCGGCCAATTCATAAGCCAAATAAGCAGAGGGTTTTCGAGTGAACAATACTTCAAAGTGTTCCAGCGCCCTTTTCGGTTGGTTCAATGCTTTAAGCGAAACTGCTTTGACCTGAACCGCCAAATCGGAATCGTCGGCCAATTTTTCAATTCCTATAGTATTAAGGGCCTGAATGTGTTGATTGTTGTTCATGTACACATAGGCCAAGGTGTCCTTTCTTTCTTTGGACGGTACCAGAACATTTAAATGGGTCAGCGCATTTATCACGCCGTTCACATCTCCTTGTAAGCGCATTTCATCATAGTAAGCTCTGTAGTGTTCGGCCAAACTGTTATTGGACTGGGCAAAGGTTGAGGTTCCTATCAAAATAAAAAATGCCCAAAAAAGATTTTTCATCATTCCTATTTTAGAGGGCCAAAACTAAAAAAATTATCGGTATTCCGCTGTTAAAGAAAGAGCAAAGACCAAAAGGGTCTTTAAAATGGATAGTACAATAGGGTAATAGCTGGCCTAAATGGCCATAAACGTAATGTCCTTATTGGAATATTGCTTTAACAATCTGGCATAAAAAGCAAGACTTTTCACGTCTTGTGCCAAACAGGTCTTTAAGAATGCGGTCAAATGCTCGTAAAATAGGTTTACGGGTATTGTGGAGACAACCGTATTGACAGTTTTTGGGTCGTATTCCTTATCATTTAGGACTACATCCATTTTTATGCGGTGCCGATGGTAATCTATTTCCACATCAGCCGCATTGTAGTGTTTTCTTAAAATCGACTTGTGCAAGTCCTGAAATCTTGAGGTTATGTTTTGGTTTGCACTACTTCTTGTAATCAAATTCTCCATCTCCATCAAGATTCTCATCGTTAATCTTGAATTTCCCATTACGTAAAATAACTTAATCTGGGATAAAAGTAGAAAATATTAAATATAACTTACTTGTAATCAGCATCTTATTAACTTAAAATTATCTTAATTGTTGCGAAACGTTATTTATCTGTGGTCAATTAAGAGACAATAGAAGTGTAAAATGTATGTTTTTTGTTAATAAAATTCCTACTTTTTACAATACCCTTGATATTTTCGCCTGAAGTTGATGCATAAATTGGAGCAGGTATGCCCCTTTTTAATGCTTCTTGGGTGTAATATTCCTCTTTTGTGGGATGATAGGGATAAACTGCATTGAATATCTCATTCCAGTATCGTTTTTCCAAAACCGTTTGTATGATATGAATGCAATCTTCCAGATGGATAAGATTTATGGGGTCGTTTCCATTGGACAGGCCTCTCTTTTTAGAAAGCATGGTAACGGGGTGCCTACCCGGTCCTATTAAACCTCCAAAACGGATCACGGTGGTGTTCAGAGAAACAGTATTTTGAAACAAAGCCTCACAAATCAAGAGTTGTCTTCCCGATTCCGTCACGGGTTGGGGCGCGGTGCTTTCAGTTATCTCGCGGGCAATGTTTCCGTAAACGGAAGTACTGCTGACAAAAATTATGTTTTGAATGTTGCTTTGTAGTATTTTGGAATGAAGTAATTTCATTTTATCTACGTAGCTTTCGGCATTGATCTTTCTGAGCCGTGGCGGAACATTGATGACCAAATGGTTTACTCTTGCCAAAAACCCATCGATATCTCCTACAATCTTATCTGGGTGCAAAGCAATTTTATACGGTTGTATGCCGGCTTGGGCCATTGGTTCCATTTTTTCTCCCGATGTGGTGGTCCCATATACTTCGTAGTTATGTGCCATCAGTGTTTTTGCCAATGGAAAGCCCAGCCAACCACAGCCCAAAATACCTATCGACCTACTCAAACTTCACGGTTTTAATGGTAAGAATCGCATCGTTTAGAACGAACGGCATGGGAATGCTGGTTTTTGGCCTTTCAGGAACCGTGAACAAGGTATTGGTGAGCAAATCGTTGCTCGCTTCATAAAAAGTAAGTTCCAATAAGGAATCCTTGGGAAAACTTATTCCCAGTTCCGTGTAATCATTATCGCTGACATAATGTGTGACCAAGCGGGTTTTTCGCTTCTCCAAAAAGTAATTGGACATCGGTATATTATTGATTTTTGCGGAGTTCAGGTGAATCGGGTTGGTATAAATATCCAAACGATTTATGTCCCTTTTTGGGGTAAAACATATCTCAAGGATACGTTCATTTCCGACAACGGTATCGCGTACCGTATCAATCAATGGTAATGCAATGTCTTTTTTAGGTGCTTCGCCCATGTAAGTAAAATCAATTCCATATTTACTGGGAATGGTTTTATAACTATCTGTATCCTTCATTTTTTTGTTCTTTCCCAAATACTGCTTATTCCAATCTATGAGAACATGGTCATACGTGGCCCAAAGGCTTTGGTCCGTGTCTTGATTGTACGTGTATAGCAAACTGCTGGGTTTTGGATTCTTTTCATCAAAATCTGATTGGATATGCCCGGAAATAGAGAAAAGCGCAAATAGGAACAACGAAAGATACGCAAAGCGTTGTTTGTTTTTCAATTGACCGATAAAAGGCAAGAGCAGAAAAAATAGTAAGGTGGTGAACAGGGTTGTGGTCAACAACATTTTCAGACCTAGCCCTACGGGAAACATTTTTACAAAGGGCGCGTAGATAAAGATGGCAGGTAAACCCAAGAAAACCAGGAGAAAGGGATTCGGTTTCTCTTGTTTCAGAATCACAAAAAAGGCTGCAAGGACCCCAAAGACAGGTAGGCTAAAAAAACTGGCCCCTTCTAAATACAATGCGACCGCCCAACAAATGAGAATCCACAAGAATATTGGGAAAACCAGCATATCGGGAGTTTTGATTCTTCTAAACCTGTGGTATACCCAGAAGCAAACAGCGCAGGAGAGCAATACGTAAATCAAAATATAGGTATGGCCGTTATAAGTGAACCCATGTAATACGTCTTTAAATCCAGGATACCACCAGATTATCGCCTTCCAGGCAAAATATCCGAACAGTCCATTTACCAATAAAGCAATCAAGGCGGGAAGTACACCCAATAAAACACCTTTGCCGGATACTAGTTTTTTTCTGAAACCAAAAACAAGTAGACCAGTAAAAAGGAATACGATGATCCAAAGCATGGGAAAAATCCATTCGAAGGGATATGTGATAAGTCCGAAAAAAGGAAGATTTATGTAAATCAGGTCATCTAAACTTTTTAGATAGGTTACATCTGAATTGCTGAAATGTGCCAAAAGCGGCATGATATAGGAACCCTGATGGGAAAGGGTATTCCTATCCAATCGATCATAGCGGTCCAAAGCGGTATGATAGTCATAGTGGTCATCGATAAAAGCAAAATTGAAGCCATCAATATCGGCATCTTCTCTAAAAACCGTCAAATCTGTGTCGTTGGGCAACATTTTATAGATACTATAGGCCAAAGAGTTGGCCACGGGAAACTTGGGATTGGCCTTTTTAAACTCATCAATGAGCCGGGCATTGCCCCTGTTGGTCTCCACAAGCATATAACTCGGACCACCGCTGCCCCTGGCCTCAAAATTCAATACAATTCCAATGTCTTTGGCCCAGGGGTGTTGGTCAACAAAAAGTTTAGCTCCGTTCAATCCTAGCTCTTCTGCATCACTGAACAGGGCGATGATATCGTTTTTCGGAGTGGTACTTGAGGAAAGAAAGGCACGTAAAGCTTCCAATATGGTAGCAACCCCACTTCCGGCGTCACTGGCGCCAAAAGAGGAATGGGGATGACTGTCATAATGGGACATGAGCATCAAGGCCTTACCATTTCCGGAACCTTTGACCCGAACCAAAATATTGATTGCCTTGGTCAACGAGGCGTTGTCCCCAAGGATATAGCCCTCTTGTACGGAAGTTTCAAGGCCTAGTTTCTTCAACTCGGAAATGATATAAGATCTTGTTCGGGAATGCCCTGGAAAACCTACACCATGGGGTTCTTTTGATAGGTTTTTTACATGAATGAGAGCACGATCGGTTGAAAATTCAGCAACGGGGGCGTCTTCATCTTTTTCGTAGTCTGGCATCAAGGACTTATAGCTCCAATACACAGCAAATAAAAGAAGTAGAAAGGCTAGATTTTTAGAAAATTTCATAGTCAGTTACGTTGGTAGCTAAATTTATGAAATTCTGAAAGGTCCTCATATTATGTACGAAAAATTTAAAAAATTCGTTAAAAATTCCTATATTTAATACTCACCTGTTAAAATCAACCTTATGGCTATAAAGAGTTTTCAAGGAATTCGTTCCAAAGATTCTTCCAATAAAGAATTTATTGCCCCGATTTTGGTTGAGGATTATATGACCAAAAAATTGATTACTTTTTCTCCAAAACAATCCATTTTGGAAGTAATGGAAGCCTTTGCGAAACATCATATTTCTGGAGGTCCCGTAATGGATAAAAATGGGTTTTTGGTCGGAATCATTTCTGAGGCAGATTGTATGAAACAAATTTCAGAAAGTCGATATTTCAATCAACCGATATTGGACAAAAGCGTAGAACGGTATATGACCAAAGATGTCCAGACCATACCACATGATATGAGTATTTTTGATGCTGCCGGGGTATTCGATAAGCACAAACGGCGTAGACTTCCGGTTATGAAAAATGATATTTTGGTAGGACAGATAAGTAGAAAGGATATCGTTATTGCTGCTCTTAAATTGAATGCTCAGAACTGGAAATAGCCCATTATTCCCGTTTTACGATGATGTACCTGTCGTTGTCCAGTGGTAAATACCCAAAATCATAAAGAAAGTAATAGACCGTTCCCTTTTTAGTGGTATACAAGTGGGTAATATAGTCAAAATCAAATCCTTTGTCCTTTAGTGAAGATTTTGTTGTGGTTGCCTTTCCATTCGTTAGGGAATAATTACTGAGTATGCGATAGTTTTTTCGCAGTCTGTTGTTTATGTTGCGCAACAGATTTTTACTATCGCGGTTTAGGCGATTGTTGTAGCTGTTTCGGCAATAATCGGAACAATATTTTTTGTCCACCCTGCCAATAATTTTTTCGCCACACTCCAAGCAGGCTTTTTCTGACATTATTAAGATTTAGGCGACTACAATATCGTATTTTTTTAATAATCCGATAAGACCGTCTTTGGAAAACCTCGCTTTCTTAAGACGATTTGCTCCGGGATCAATGGAAAAATTGAAAGCTGTAGTAAAATCGACCTTATCCAAAACGGTTTGTTGAAAAATGGTCCTGTCCAAATTACATTTTTGAAACCATGACCCAGTGAGGTTGGTTTCCGTAAAATCCGTTTCGTGCAAGTTGCAATCCATGAACTTTGTTCGTGAGAGGGAGAGCGCATAAAAAGATGCGAAACTAAGGTTACATTTCTCAAAGTTCATGGAGATAAATAAAGTATCGCAATCTTTAAAGGATAAACCTATCAGTTTGGATTCCTTAAAAAAACACTCTTTAAAAATAGTGTGCTTTACATTGGTATTGGTCAAATCGCATTCCAGAAATTCACACTCCATAAAGTTTTGGTTGTCCAGGAACCCTTCGCAAAAAACACAGTTTTGGAAAACGCAGTGTTCATATTCAGCTTTAGGCAATGGTTTTTGGGTATAATCCGCTCCTTTAAAAACAGTATCACAAATGAATGGTTTTTCCACAGCGCCTTCGCTATTCACTCAACAAGACCGCGGGTAAGTTCATGGTTTTGTAAAGTGTATTGTATTTGGTCATTTCATCCTCCACAATGGATTTTTTTTCTGTATTGAAGCCATTCCACTGCACAAGCAAATCACGAAGACGTTCTTTTGCCCCTTCGGTCACTTGGGGTTCAGCGGTATCAACAAAACCCTTTAAATGCATGAAATCGGCATTCAGTTGGTTGTGGAAGTTGATGACATCTTGAAAGGTCTTTTGTTTCGGCTGGATCAGGTTCTCTTCCCAAACTTCGATGCGTTTTACCAAGGAGTCACCAAGTGCTAAAAGTTCGCTGGCTTTCTCGTTATCCTTCAGCAACTTTTTATATTTTTTTAGCTGCGCTTTTGCCGAACGCATCTGATTCACAGCCTTGTGCATAAGATGAATGGTGTTTTCTATTTGGTCCAGCATTTGCTGTTGTTCGGTATAGTCTGCGGAAGTTGCTTGGATTCTAGGATTGGGGAGGAGCTTGACTGTGGTTTCCACGGTTTCATTTTCCAAACTCATACGAAGTACATAATCTCCGGGAGCCACTCGTGAACCGCTATAATTGCCAAAGACAAAAACTTTGTCGATTGCAGGAATTTTTTCTTTTCGCATGTCCCAGTGGAATCGGTTATAGCCTTTTTTTGAAGGTAGCACCACAGGTTTAGGAGGTCCTCCTGGCCAAGACTTAAATTCTTTTGGTTTTTTATTGGTAAGTGTTCGAATGACCTTTCCCGCTTGTAGAACTTCCAACTTCAAATCCAAGGAATCTGCATCTTTTGCCAAAAAATAATCGAAAATAACGCCTGATTTCGGATTTTGACCGAGACCGGGAACTGGTTTCTCAGCACTACTTCCAAAAATTCGATACGTATCTTTAGGTTTGAATAAGGTCAACGTATTTTCATTGCCCGAAGTATTTTGAAGTGAAGATAGGTCGTCCAAAATCCAAAAGGACCTTCCTGCAGTGGCAGCGACCAAATCATTGTCTTGGATGATGAGGTCATTGATGGGAACCACCGGAAGGTTCAATTGAAAAGGTTGCCAGTTTTGACCATCATCAAAAGAGAGATATAGACCGGTTTCTGTTCCTGCGTATAATAATCCTTTTCGCTTTTTATCTTCCCGGACGACCCGGACAAAGGTGTGTTCATCCGTGATGCCCCTAATGATTTTGGTCCAAGTTTGCCCATAGTTCGAGGTCTTGAAGACATGGGGTTTCAAATCCATGGATTTATACCCCATAACGGCAATGTAAGCGGTGCTCGGGTCATGGGGGGAGACTTCAATACTGTTGACGATGCCTTCCCCAAGGTTGGGAGGTGTAATGTTCTCCCAAGTGTCCCCACCGTTTTTCGTAACATGCACGAGGCCATCATCGGAGCCGGCATAAAGTACGCCTCGTTCGTGTGGCGATTCCACCAAATACATGATGGTATTGTAATTTTCCCCACCTGCAGCTTCGTTAGTATAGGGTCCGCCGCCAGGGCCTTGTTTTTCAACTTCGTTCCGGGTCAGATCAGGACTTACCACCTCCCAACTTTGCCCCCCATCTTGGGTTTTAAAAACGACATTTCCAGCGTGGTAAATCGTATTTCTGTCATGGGGAGAACTTATAATGGGGGCATTCCAGTTATACCGGAATCTGAAGTCCTTCGGTACTTTTCCCAAACCGAGTTCAGGATATTCCTTAATTGGTTTTCCCTCATTGGATGCTCTCACCCACTTTTCAATAATTCCTTGATAGCATCCGCCGTAAACTACAGCTGGGTTATCTGGGTCAAATGCGAGATAAGCACTTTCACATCCTGCTACGGAATACCAATCTTTCCAGTCAATTCCGTTGTCGTTCGTTCTACTTGCTATAGCTATGGCAGAATTGTCCTGCTGTCCTCCATAAACATTATAGGGGACAAGATTGTCGGTTATCACGCGATAGAATTGCGAAGTGGCTTGATTTTTTTGAGTACTCCAACTTTTACCTCCGTTATTCGAAATATTGGCTCCACCATCATTTGAATTGATCATTTTGGAATTATCAAATGGGTGTATCCACAAATGATGATTGTCGGTATGGGGCGTGGGTAGTGGAGTGAATGTTTTACCACCATCAATGGATTTGGTCACAGGGGCATTTAGGACATAAACCACATTGGCGTCTTGGGGGTCGGCAAATATTTCCATGTAATACCAAGAGCGGGCAATATTGATACGGTCTGTGTTGACCTGTTTCCACTTTTTCCCAGCATCATCGCTTCGATAGACCCCACCCTTTTTTCCCTCAGCTTCAATAACCGCGAATACCAGGTCTGGATTGGCACGGGAAACAGAGATTCCTGCTTTGCCAAATTCTTTGGGCAAGCCTTCTTTCATTGGTTTCCAACTTGTGCCCCCATCCGTGGATTTGTACAAGCCAGAACTGGGACCGCCCGATTCCATTTTCCAGGGATACCGGCGATGCTGCCACATGGCGGCATATAAGATCAAGGGATTGTTCATATCCATTGAAAGTGAAGAAGCTCCCGTGTTTTCATCTACAAAGAGGACCTTTTCCCAGCGGTTACCTCCGTCCGTAGATCTATAGATTCCACGTTCCTGGGATGGACCGTACTGCGCACCTTGGACCGAAACAAAGAGGATATCGGGATTTTTCGGATGAATAACAACATCCGAAATATGCCTGGACTTATCCAACCCTATATGCTTCCAGGTTTTTCCTGCATCGGTTGATTTATAAATGCCGTCGCCCATCGAAGTCATAACACCGCGTGCGGCGTGCTCGCCCATTCCAACCACTACAATATTTGGATTGCTTTCGGCGACCGAAATAGCACCTACCGTACCTGTTTTGAGCTGACCGTCCGAAATATTTTTCCATGTGATGCCGTCATCAACGGTTTTCCAGACCCCCCCACCTGTGGAACCCATATAGTAGGTCATGGGTTGGCCCAAGACCCCAGAGGATGCCACGCTACGCCCTCCCCTAAAGGGACCTATATTACGCCATTTTAACCCATGGAAAACGGAATCCTGTAAAACAATTTGTGGTTCAGGATTTGTTCGCTTTCTGCGTTGGGCATCACTACCAAAGGGTACAAATAAAACAAGTGCGAGAAGGATTGGTACAATTTTCATACAGATGGGTTTAGTCTTGTGAAAGATACAAAACACAAAGGGAAAATGTTAAGAGAAAGATAAATATGGATTTTTATTTGGAACATTCGTTCTGTTATTTATAAGTTTGTATCGGAATGAACGTTCCAAAATAAAACAACAAATAAAATTATATCATGAAAAAATTGGAAAACAAAGTAGCGATTGTTACAGGAGCGACCAGTGGAATGGGTTTGCAGACTGCAAAACAATACCTTGAAGAAGGTGCCAAAGTAGTTTTGACCGGAAGGAGTCAGGAAAAGCTGGATACCCTAGATAGTGAACTGACAGGAGATTATCTTTTAGTGAAAGCGGAAGCCTCCAGTGTTGCGGATAGCAAGGATTTAATTGCAAAAACAGTAGCACATTTTGGTAAAATAGATATATTGTTTTTGAATGCGGGAATTTTCAGGTTGGAAACCATTGACGGACTGACTGAGGAGATTTTCGACGAGGTCCATAATATCAATGTGAGAGGACCGGTGTTTACCGTTCAAGCCGCCTACGAACATTTAAATGAAGGTGCCAGCATTATTTTCAACACCTCAGTTGTAAATATCAAAGGGTTTGGTGGAATGACTGCCTATGCTTCAAGTAAAGCGGCACTGCGTTCTGTTGTCCGTACCTTGGCTACAGAATTTGGACCCAAGGGTATCCGTGTGAACGCCATTGCTCCCGGTCCTATTGATACCCCTATCTATGGGAAACACAATGTTCCTCAAGAGAACATTGATGCGATGGCCTCCAATTTTCCATCTTTGGTCTCATTGGGTCGATTTGGAAGTGCCGATGAAGTGGCGAATACCGCTCTATTTCTGGCATCTTCGGATAGTAGTTATATCACCGGAGCTGAAATTCCAGTGGACGGAGGCTTCGCACAGGTGTAATTTTTTTCGATACATTTGGAACCAATATTCCAATACCCATGCCACGTACAAAACAGTTCAATGAAGAAGAAGTATTGAAAAAAGCCATGGAACTCTTTTGGGAAAAAGGGTTCCATGCTACTTCCATTCAAGATTTGGTTTCTAATCTAGGGATCAACCGAGCCAGTCTTTACGATACGTTTGGCGGAAAGGAAGCCTTGTTCAATAGGGCATTTCAGGAGTACAGAAATTCTTCCGGTGATGCAGTTAAAGGGATTTTGGCAGGAGAAACCTCTGTGAGGAAAGGCTTTCATAAACTGTTCGGTTATGCTATTGAAGAAGCGATTCAAGACGATGCCCGAAAAGGATGTTTTGTGGTCAATACCGCAACAGAGCTTATTCCCAATGATGGTACCATGCAAGCTACTCTTCAAGATCATATGGACAATATGGAGGAACTGTTTACGGGCCATATTCAAAAAGGAATTGATAATGGTGAAATTGACGCTTCCAAAAATGCCAAGGACATCGGTCTGCTGTTATTTACCTTTTACAGTGGATTTAGAGTTGTCTCGAAAATAGATACTGATGCTGAAAAGCTCCATCATTTGGTCAAAACCACATTGTCCATTCTGGATTAGGACGCAAAACTTCATTTTTGTCGAAGCCCCCCAATTTGTCGTGTATATCCAAAGGTCACCTCTTCTTTCTTTTCCCCTTCATGGAGAAGAACATGCATGGCTATATGGTCAGGTCCTACTTTCTCAAAGGTAAAACCTTCAAAGAAAATTCGGTCATCTTCAATTTTGATCAATTTAAAGTCTACGGTTTCATCTTTGGTTTCCCATCCCTTTAAATCGCTGTTAAAGTGCTTGAGTTGAAGGAGTAAGGTACCGTTTACTTGTCGAATATGTCCGGTTTCGTAAAAGGAGACGGCATCTTCATTGACCAGCTTAAAAACAAACATCATCGAACCACCAAGTGGTGGACTCCACATTTCTTCGGTAGTACCTCCAAAAGCTTCCCCTTTCCAGTATCCGGCAAGCCATGACATTTCACTTAAAGGTGCTTTCGGGGATTTTTGATTCTTTTCAAGCTGTAAGGTTTTCTGCGCACTGAGCCCAAAGGTCATCATAAGTGCTAAAAGGAAATTGGTTTTCATCGTTGTCTTTTTTAAAAGACGAACAAAGAACCCTCAATTGGACAACGCGAATTTTACATTAACAGAAGTTTCCACTTTGATTTGCTCAAAACCAATATCCAAAGGTTCTGGCTCAACGGCAGCTTTGGCTACAGCAAAATCCATTTCCATTCGTTGCATTTGACGTTTAGGATAGTAAGGTGTGGAGGTATCTATTATATGAATTGCCACTCCCACTTTTTGGTCTAATGGGGTCGTCAATGCCTCTGCTTTTCTCTTAGCTTTTTCCATAGCTTTTGATTTTAGTTCCAATTCCAAAGCTTCCATCTTGGAGTATTCCGTTTTTTCTAGGTAGGTGTTTGCAATTTTCAGCTTTTCCAGGGCGGCCAATGCCTCTCCAGCTTCCTTTCCAGAATACACTAAAAGCGAATATCGCTTGCTTTTCAGCACGTCCTTTTGCCGAAGGAAGTATCTTTTGAAATTGCTGCTCAAATCCTTGATGAACAATTGCTCGTCTAAATCAATTCCCAAAGCTTTGAACGCTTGAGCCATTTTATTCTCTTGGTCTTCCACAGATTTACGGCCTTTCGAATCCTTTTCGGTTATGGTAATGTCAAGATAAATTTTATCAGGGGTCACCAAGGTGTCTACAAGGGCAGAAGTTTCCAAGTAGGGGACATCCAAAAAATTTTTGGTCTGGGCAATGGTCAGATTCAGTCCAAAAACAGCGAATAGAACGATACTAAGCTTTCTCATGGGATTATTATTGAATATTGAAGTGATAGTACCACTAAATTACGCTTTAAAAGAAGAATCCCTCACAATCAGGTGCGTCTTTATTTCCACGGTTTTTGTAATGAGGTCTTCTTTGGGATCCTCCACCTCATCAATAAGATATTTTACTGCGGTTCTTCCAATTTTATTTCCTGGCTGGTCCACTGTGGACAACGCTGGGGAAATTATCGTAGAACTTACCGAGTTGCTAAATCCCACAACGGCTATTTCTTTGGGAATCTCGACCCTGAATTTATTAAGGGCTTTTATAACGCCAATAGCCGCACTATCGGTTATGGCAAATATGGCGTCGGGTCTTTTCTTTAGGCTAAGAAGCACATTCGCCATCATTTTTCCCTTGGTCATGGAAATATCTTCAGTACTTAAAACTATTTTTTCATCTATAGGGATCTTATATTCCCGTAAAGCCCGAAGGTAACCCTCGTAGCGTTTTTCACTATTGAACGAGCGCTCCGTTTCCTTTATGATGGCAATCCTTCTTTTTCCCGTGTTGATAAGATGCTCCACGGCATGGTAAGCCGCTTCTTCTTCATTAATGACCACCTGGGTACAAGGAATTTTATCAGAGACTTTATCAAACATCACCAATGGAATTCTGGCCAATATCTTTAAGATAGCGTCCACCGATCTCGTTTTTCTGGCCAAGGCCAACAGTATCCCATCCACTCCAAAATGAATCATGGTGGTCAACATCTCCGTCTGCTTTTGCTGATCATTTTTTGATTCTGATATGATAACCCGGTATCCCAAACGCTCTGCTTCTTCTAAAATCCCCTTTAATATCGTGGTGGTGAAAAAGTGTGAAATATTGGGAACGATAACACCCAATATATGAGATCGGTGGCTACGGAAACCACTGGCAAGGACGTTGGGAACATAATTATACTTTTCTGCAAGCTTTTTCACTCTTTTTTTTGTTCCGGCACTAATATCAGGATGATCGTTCAAAGCGCGTGAAACGGTTGAAATAGATAATCACAAATCATATGCCAATTCCTTTAAAGTAATGTTCTGATGCTTATTCATCTATCTAAAAATTCGGTGTGCGGAAGCACTATTCGATAAAAATATTTCAATCGTTTTCGCAAACGTTTGCATACAAATTTCTCAATAAATATAAATTTTGAATATCAATTTCAAATAATTTTAATCAAATACTGAGAATTACGTAAAACTAACGCAATTAATGTCTCACAAATAACTCAACAATCATGAAAAGAACAATGTTTGCGATACTGGTTATTATTTGCACAGCAACCAGTTTCGCCCAAACCGAAATTTCGGGTACCGTAAAAGATGCGGCAGGAGTACCGATTTTAGGGGCCAATGTGCTGATTCTTGGAACCACGGAAGGAACTACAACCGATTTTGATGGGAATTTTTTTATTTCCACAAGTTTAAGTGGAACACAGACCATAAGGATTTCATTTATCGGTTTTTCCCCCAACGAACAAACCGTGCAACTATCAGGATCAGCGGTAGAACTCAACGTAGTTTTACGAGAAAGTGACCAACAACTGG